>JAAYLM010000131.1 GCA_012521915.1 Oscillospiraceae bacterium
CGGAAAAGGTTGTCACAAAAGCGTTTATCTTTGAGGGTTCGGAGCTGCGTATCAACTTTGAAACCTCTGCTCGTGGCTGGCTGAAGATTATTTTGCGAGAAATCCAGACAGGTGAGGTATTATGCTCCGATGAGTTGTTCGGCAATCGCATCAACCGGATTGTGGCCTTCGACGGTGATGTAGTAACGTTCAGCGGCAGTCCGGTTGTTATGGAAATAGAATTATGTGACGCCGATCTTTTTGCCTTCGAGTTTTCGAATGTGCTCAAGGAAGTATAAGAGGCGCAAAATGAAGCAGCTGTTTTCTACGATTGAAAAATACCTTATCGAACGTGAAAACCTGCGATACAATGATCATATCAAAATGAACCAGACGGCCTTTGATCGCATAATGGAGATTAGGTCATGAAAATACAAACAATCTCAGTGAACCGATGGTTGTATCCTGACGACATGATGCAGAAGGAAACAGACGCTACAGAGCTGGTTTCAGCCAAAGGTGGCAGTGCTTGCGTACAGCTGCTCACAGACATGGACCTCAGGCAATCAGAATGCATTGATTTCACCTGGTCTGCGCCTGATACGATTGCACTCGATCTTTACCGCCTTATAGCAGTACAGGTCGAGGCCAACAGTGCCCGTGACAGACTCACCACGATGGATTACGAGTCGGTAGCAGACTTTGTGACAAGAAGAGCCCCTTTCATGGTTTATGATGCCATGGAGGAAGTCGTAGCAGGGGCTTGCGTACCGGAAGGCCGGCTGGCGTTTTTTGTGCGTGTGAATGTTGCCGCCGGAAGCGCGGTCGGTTTTCATGAATGCGTACTCAGACTCAATGTTGGTGGTCAAAAAGCGGAGATAAATATTAAACTGGCAGTTACGCAGGCCATAATTCCGCCTTTAGAGCAAGCGTCATTCGGCGTCGTCAACTGGCTTGATTTAAAAAGACTGGCTGAAGCGCACAAGGTCAAACAAGACAGTTCGGAATTCTGGAAAATAACAGAACGCTATGTCAAGCACCAGTTGGATATGCGTTCCAACCACCTCATGTTGCCAAGCGGTGTGCCATTGCGCGATGAAAACAATCGAGTCGTGGACTTTGACTTTGCCATGACCGAAAAACTTGGCAAAATGGCCTTGCGTGCGGGTTTTTCTTATGTGTATGGCGGGTTTGTTGCGCGTTTTAAACAATGGAACGACAGTGAGCATTACCTTCTGTGGGATAGGGATATTGGTGTCAGCAGTCATGAGGGTTACCGGCAGCTAAAGCTCTATTTTGAAAAGCTATGGGCGCTTGTCCTTGAAAATGGCTGGGAACACAACTATATGCAGTGCATGGTCGACGAGCCGCAGTTCCAGAACAGCCTCAGTTACAGGGTGCTGGGAGGTATTTGCCGCAAATGCATGCCGGGTGTGGTCATTCACGATCCAGTTGAAACCACCACCATAGAAGGCGCGCTGGATATCTGGTGTGTGAAGCAGCAGGTCTTTGAAAATCACCTCGAAGAATACAAGGCACTGCAGGCGCTCGGTGAAGAGATGTGGATCTATACCTGCGGTTATCCGGCTGGCAAAATGATGAACCGTGTCCTTGATTTACCGCTGGCAGCGACAAGGCTTGTATCGTGGATGTGCAGCAGGCATGGCGCGAAGGGATTTTTACACTGGGGCTATAACAGTTATCATACCGATGCGCCTTTCGAAAAAACCTGCCTTGGTACCGTTACCGGTGACTTTATGCCACCGGGCAACAGTTTTATTGTTTATCCCGGCAATGAAGGCCCGCTTTACAGCGTACGCGCACAACTGCAAAAGCTGTGTGCCGAGGATTTTGAGCTGCTAACACAGCTGACCAGAAAAAATCCGCAGCTTGCTGATGAAATCAGCGGCAGCGTCTGCCGAAGCTTTGAAGATTATGAAACAGATCCTGGCAAACTGGACATGGTCTGCAATAAGCTGCGTATGGAAGCTTGAAAAGATGACGGTGCGGTTTCGCGTTAACCCGGGGGTTCAGGAATGTAAACGAATTCAATAATTTAGGGGCAGAAAAAATGGGTATGGAAAAAATAGTACGGTTGGCAGCAGAGGACTATGACTATGCTGTTGATTTTCTGAACCTTGTATTCAGTCAAGCAAATGATCCACACGATTTTGAGCGCATGTTGCCCAAGATGTGGAAAAGAGATGACGAGCATATGGGAAGGCATTTGGCCGTTAAACGCGACGGACGCATCCTTGCCATGTTGGGCGTCTATCCTTTGCCTGTGGTTATCGGGGGTAAAAAACTCATATTTTCCACAGTCGGCAATGTGGCTACCCATTTATCTGAACGAAACCGTGGTTTGATGGCAAGGTTGATGGATGAGGCCATGATTGAACTGGATCGGATAGAAGCAGATGCCGCCAGACTGGGTGGAAACCGACAAAGATATAACCGGTACGGTTTTGAGCATGGCGGTTCGTGCTATAATTTTAATATAACCGATAAGAACGTTCAAAACACATTGGGTGATTTATCAGATAAATATAGATTCGTCAAAATAGAAAGGAATGATGAGGCGTTTATGAAGCGCTCACAGGAACTATTTTATCAACAACCTTTCTTTGTTGATCGGATCGATATTGAAAATTTCTATCTGACAATGTGTGCATGGAAAAACAAACCATGGGCTGCATTTGATGAAAATTCTAATATGATTGGTTATCTTGTTGCGTCGCCCGATGGTAGAAACATTGCGGAACAAGTTGCTGACAGCACAGAACACCTCACGGACATGCTCGGGGCCTGGGTAACAAAGAATGGCGTGGGCAGTATCCATCTGAAGACAGCGCCCTGGGAACTTAGCATCAATCAACAACTGGGCCGTATCTGTGAGCGCTATGATGTTTCATGTGCAAGTATGTTTAAGATCCGCCGTTGGGATGTCATTATCGATGCTCTGTTCAGCCTGAAATCACAGATCATTCCGCTTCCCGATGGCGAGGTTGTCATCGGTATTGAAGATTATGGAAATATCTTGATTGGCTCCGATCATAACAAGACGTTGTGCACGCGAACAAACAAAAACGCTGACATCAATATTGATCGACTAAATGCAACAAGATTGATTTTTGGCCCGTTTCCGCCATCAGCAGTGTCCGTGATTCCCAGAAACGTTGCCATGCAGCTCAATGCATGGTTTCCTTTGCCGCTTTC
>JAAYLM010000132.1 GCA_012521915.1 Oscillospiraceae bacterium
GAACTCAGCCAGTATATGGCCAATGTGCTGGACGAAGCCTGGAACCGCATGCGTGGCTTTGAGGTGCAGGCCGTTGGTATTGCCAGCATTTCCTATGATGATGAGTCCAGAGAACTGATCAATATGCGCAACAAAGGCGCTATGCTGGGCGATCCAACCGTACGTGAAGGTTATGTGCAAGGCTCGATCGCCCGCGGACTTGAGTCTGCCGGATCCAATCCGGCCGGCAGCGCAGCCACTTTTATGGGCATGGGCATCGGCATGCAGGCTGGTGGCAATTACATGGGTACGGCTTCCCAGGCCAATCTGCAGCAGATGCAGCAGCAGGCCCAGCAGCCACAGCAGCAAGCCCAGCAGCCACAGCAACAGACTGGTGTTATTGCGGGTCAAGTCCAGTCCGCCGAAAGCTGGACTTGCGCGTGCGGCGCGGTCAACACCGGCAAATTCTGTCCCGAATGTGGCCAGCCCAAACCTCAGAAACTCGCCTGTGCTCATTGCGGCCATGAAATTTCGGGCAGTCAGCCCAAATTCTGTCCTGAGTGCGGCAAACCATTTATACAAGGTAATGGCCAGTCCTGACAAAACCATAATGTTTTTTGAATGACATGTGATTGGGGAGTGCAGCCGTGGCGACAGCAAGTTATAAATGCCCCAGTTGCGGTGCCGGGCTCATGTTTGATCCGGCTCTGCAAAAAATAAAATGCGACTTTTGCCTGAGCGAGTTTACCATCGCTGATCTTGAGGACTATAACAGCCGCCTCACGGATCAGGCTGAACAGCAGACTGACGTCCCGGCTGATGCTGCAGAGCATCTTGTGGCCTACCATTGTGACAGTTGCGGCGCTGAAGTCGTCACAGAAGAGACAACATCTGCCACGTTCTGCTATTATTGCCATAACCCTGTATTGCTGACCGGGCGGCTCTCCGGTCAGTACAGACCACAAAAAGTGATCCCCTTTGCCATTGACAAGGATAAAGCCGTTGAGATCTTTCGCCAGTGGGCTGGTAAACGTCGTTATGTTCCGCGTGATTTTACCAGTTCTTCCCAGTTGGAGAAGATAACCGGCCTTTATTTGCCGCACTGGATGGCGGATTACCGTGCTGATATTGATTATGCCGGCAAAGGCGTCAACCGGCGTGTCTGGATGTCCGGCAATACGGAGTACACCGAGCATCAGGAATTTACGATTGCCCGCCAGGGCAGCATTGATGTAGATCATGTGCACGAAATCGCCTTCAAGAAAATCGACAAGCAGTTGCTTGATTCCATTACGCCCTATGATGAAAGCAAAGCAGTCGATTTTTCGCTGGCTTACCTCAGCGGATTTTTTGCTGAAAAATATGATATTTTGCAGCCGGAAATACAGCCGGTGGTAGAGGAGCGGGTCTGGCGTTATGCGACCACACTGGTTCAGGAGACCATTGGCGCATACAGCAGTGTGGACATGGAAAAAACGGATGTCCGCTTATCTGCGAAAGGCTGGCATTATGCTCTGCTGCCAGCCTGGATCATGACGTATCTCTACCGGGGCAAAGTGTTCGTTTATGCGATCAACGGCCAGACAGGGAAAATTCACGGTGCGCTTCCGGTTGACCGCAAACGGCTGAGCCTGACCTCTGTTATTATGGCTGCGGTCATCTTTGTCCTGCTGATTCTGGGGGGGCTGTTCATATGGTGAAGAAACATCTGAACCGTGCCGCTTTGTTAATGCGCCTGTTCTGTCTTGTCATTCTGCTTGTTTTGTTAATTGGAAACCCGGTTCAGGCGGAGAAGCAGCTGGTGGTCGATATGGCTGCAGTGTTTACTCCTGCAGAACGTGAAACACTCCAAAAGGAAGCTATCAATCTGGGCGCGGCATACACGATGGATATTGTCATCGTGACGACGGCTGACGCGGGCGGAAAGTCTGCCCGCGCTTTTGCGGATGATTATTATGACCAGCATGGCTATGGTGTCGGGGACGATTACAGCGGTGTTCTATTCTTGATTGATTATGATAACCGGGAAGCATACATCAGCACATCCGGTGAGGCCATCCGCTATTTGACTGACCTGCGTATCGACGCCATTCTGGACAATGTCATGGAAAGCCTGGCTAATGATGATCCTTACGGAGCCAGCAGCGCCTTTCTCAACACGGCTGCCTCCTACCTGGCTGCCGGTATACCTTCTGACCAGTATACCGAAGGTGAAAGCGAACCGAACCGGCTGACCTTTGGTGAAGGTGCGATCAGTTCCCTGGTCGCGCTGGCTACCTCGCTCATTTTCGCGAAATCAACCACCAGCAAGTACCACAGCAAATACCAGCAGCCGGTTTTCGCGTTTCGCCAGAACAGCCTGGCCAATCTGGGTATTGTGCAGGATCAGATGGTCAATTCCTATGTTACAACGCGCATCCGTCCCACGACACCACCCAGTCGGCCGGGTGGCGGATCGGGGGGCGGGCGCAGTACGGTTCACCGGTCATCCAGCGGCCGCATGCATGGCGGCGGCGGACGGAAATTCTAGTTTTGCTGAATTTGCAGGTGTCTAGCCAGAAAGGCCAGTTTCTTTTCCAGATGATTTGAACGGCCGCCCTCGTGTCCGTTATAAGGGTAGACGCAGATCTCTTTAGGGGCATTGATGCGGTTATATGAGGCGAAATAACAATAAGGCGGGCAGACTTGATCCTGGCCGCCGACAGAGACCAGCAGAGGACAGCGGATCTGCTCTGCCATGTTCATTGTATCGAAATAACTTAATGTCTCCAAGGCACGTTCAGTGTGTCCAGGATGAATTTTCAAATACTCAGTCACACTGCTAAACGCACCGTAAGCATGCTTGACGCGCTCTTCCAGATAACTGTTGGACGGTACATCAAGTAAAGCGATCCAGGGACGTTCATCC
>JAAYLM010000133.1 GCA_012521915.1 Oscillospiraceae bacterium
GATCAATCCCAATCAGTTGCCCCTTTGGACCCAGCTGTTGCGCGATCGCTGCGGCATGGCCGGCACCACCTAGTGTGCAGTCGACATAGCAGCCGTCCGCGCGAATATTCAGCCAGAAGAGGGTTTCTTCGGCCAATACAGGAAGGTGGACGAAATCACAGGCCTTTGACATCAAACCGTGTCAGGTCAACTCCCGCAAGAGAGCCCTGATCCTCCTTCTGATTGTCATAGAATGCTTTGGCGCAGATTTCCAGCTTGTCGAACATATCAATAAAGCAAATCTCCTCACCGCGTCCCACCTGGATGTGCGACCACAGCTCATCACTGATGGAGATGCGGCCCTGGCTGTCCAGTTCACAAACCATCGCTTCACCGATAATCAGCCTTTTCAGGCGGCGAACAGCCGGATCGGTTCCGGAAAGCTGATTGATCTGCTCCCTGATATGGTGAAATTGATCAGGTGTATAGGCCGACAGGTAGCCTTCATCCAGGCTTAGCGTGACAACCAGTGAAGCCCCGATTGTGCCACGCAGGCGAGCGGGTACAAAGACACGGCCTTTGGCATCGATTGTATGTGTATATCTGGCCACCTGCTCACCTCACGTTCCATTTTTGGATTTTTCAACCACTTTGATCCACGATTATGACTTATTACACTACTATTCACCACTTAATTGTCATTTTACACGGAAAGAAGACGCTTTGCAATCAAGGCTGATCGCGTGATCAACATGTAACGCAAACGTAATAAAGCGGCTGCACCCGCAGGTATCAGCCGCTTCCAGGCCGGAAAGAGACATGAGATGCGGCAATAGCCGCTTATCCTGTTACCGGTATTTATTTTTCAGACAGGTTACGATCAAGCGATATGCTGAGCAGGACACCCAGCGCAAAATAATTGACGATCATGGCTGATCCGCCCAGGCTGACAAACGGCAGCGGTATGCCGGTAATAGGCAGCAGACCGAGGCACATGCCCAGGTTTTCCACATAATGGAAAGCCAGCCAGGCAGAAAAACCCACCACGGTCAAGGCCGCGGCCGGGCGCCGTTCATGGATTTTGGATGCGACATACAAGGTCCGGGCAAGAAAAAAGAAAACAAGCACAAGCAGCGCGGTGGTCCCGATAAAGCCCATATGCTCAGAAACCGCTGTATAAATAAAATCGCTTTCTTTGACGGGGACATATACGGTCGCGTTCTGGTTGCCGGCCAGACCGCCCGAAGCGATGGCTTGCCGCGCCTGCATCAGATGAAAGGACGCTGCAGGATCATGTCCCGGGTATAGAAAAGTCAGAATTCGATTCTTCTGAAAATCCTCAAAATAGAAAAACCAGGCCAGGGGTATCAACGCCACCAGGCTGGCCAGGCCCAGCAGAATATAGCGCCAGCGTATCCCCCAGGTAAAGAGCATGCAGACAAACATGAAGATGATCACCATGGCTGTCCCGAAATCAGGCTGTTTCATAATCAACAGCAGCGGTACACCGAGAAGCGCGAGCAGAATCATGCTTCCCTGCCAGTAGCGCTGCTTGGCGCTCATCCATTCGAAAACCAAGGCTGTTGTCATCACCAGGCCGATCTTGGCCAATTCAGAGGGCTGAAATGAACCGATCAACGGCAGGTTCAGCCAGCTGTCAGCGCCCCACGTCTCTTCCATGCTGAAACCGTCGACCAGCACATAGACCAGCAGGAGAATGCTGGCAGCATAGACAGCCCAGGCGATCAGACGCATCGTCGGCACTTCGATGACACTTAAGATCAGGGCGATCAGGATACCGGCCAGCACCGCGCCCAGCTGGCGGTAAAAAGAGGTTGTATAGGCTTCAGCGAATTTCTCGATCAGGACCAGGCGCAGCACATACAGGCCGATCAGGGATATGATCAGAACAGGCACCAGCATCCAGTAGTCCATGATGCGGAAATAGGTCTCTTTCTTCAGTTGTTCAAAACCTGTTTTGGCCATGTCAGTTTTTGTTCAGGCCGCTTCCATCCGGCGGTGTGGTCTTGCTTTCCGGTGGTGTAGCCTTGATTTCCGGCGGCGCATCTGTCATCTGTGCGGATTCGGCAGCCCCGATCGCTGCCTGCTCTGCCGCCGCTTCAGCGGCCACAGGCATGTCATCATCCGTGATCTCAACAAAATCAGCAGTAGTATCTCCTGTTTCCGGAGCAGCTGAGTCATGGACACCTTCATTGGTATTTTTATCGATCGGTGCGTCACCGACAAGTGCCTGCATCAAGGCGCGGTTTTTCTGTCTGCGACTAAGAAAGAGCAGCAAAACCAGTGA
>JAAYLM010000012.1 GCA_012521915.1 Oscillospiraceae bacterium
GGCCATGATGGCATAGCGGCTGCTGATAAAAGCTTTGAGGCGCTGCAACAGGCCAGGCTGTTCTTCCCTGAGCACCGCCTGTTCCTCAGGAGCACGGTCAAACACAAAGTAGGGATCGTTTGCTTTCAGCTTGTTCGCCATGCATCCTCCCCCGTAAAAGACGCGTCAGACCCGTCCAGGCGCTGTGAACGCTTATAAGGGCCGAGAAAAACCAGCAGAAAGGCCAACGGCACCGCCGCAGCCAGGTTTGCCAGCAGCTGCCCCGGCAGCTGTCCCGGCAGCCTTGCCAACAGATAAAGCAATCCATAAGGTTCATCCGGCTGCAGCGGTATGAGGAACGTGATCAGCACAATCATCACCTCATACGCCAGGGTGAAAAAAGCCACCTGCAGCAGGCCGAAAAATACATTGCGCTTGAAAAAGCGCTGCAGCAGCACCGCCGCGGCCAACGCGGCATACAACAGCAGCAGCATGCCAAGCCCCAGCACACGTCCGGCCAGCAGATCACGGGCCAGGCCGGCTGATAAACCGGCCAGGAAAGCGTCCTGGCTGCCAAAAAGATACCCGGCCAGCACAGCCAGAACCAGGGTCAGGTCAGGCGACTGGCCCAGAATGGCCAGCGTAGCCGGCCAGGTCACCTGCAGCAGGCCGCAGACAGCCGCATAAATCAGATAAACGACGATGCGGCGCCAGAACGGCTTGTTTTTTATCATGGCTCTGTTCCCTTCATGATAAAGACGGTGGTCAGCTGATCCAGTTCCGCGTAGGGTTCGATCAGGGCCTGGCGCTGGGTGCGTGTTTCGGTCTCTTGCACAGACAGCACTTTGCCGATAACGATACCGGCCGGAAACAGCCCGCCATCACCGCTGGTGACAATCTCGTCCCCGGGCTGCAGCGCAGCGGTCGGCGGGATCTGGTCAGCCAGGCACAAGCCCTTTTCCTTAAGTTCGAGTGTGCCGCGTACCCGCAGCAGTGTCCCGTCCGGTGTATTGACCCGTGCCGACACCGCAAAACCTTCATGAGTCAGCGGCAGCACTTTAGCGGAGACAAGGTCAGCAGACAGCACGCGCCCGATCAGGCGTGAACGGGCGTCAACCACCGCGAAAGAACGTGTTTCAGTAACCACGACACCGTCGCGCGAACCGATATCGATGCGGAAAACATCAAACCACAGATCAATCTCCCGGGTAAGAACGCGTGCCCCGACAATCTCAAAGCCGGCATAGCGGTCTTTAAGCTGAAAAGCTTCGCGCAGCGCCTCATACTGGCGCCCTGCCTCCTCCAGCTGATCGATGCGGCTGCGCAACAGGACATTTTCTTCCAGCAGCTGCCTGTTTTCCCGGCGGATGCGCTGTCCGTCCCGCACCGACTCATAAAAACCGATGACACGGTCAGCCGCGCCTGTCAACGTTTTTTGCACCGGTTCCAGCACGACCGACAGCGGTGACGTGAGGAAATTAAGCGGGCTGCCAGGTATTGCGGAAAGCAAAATGACCGTCACCAGCAACAAGCTGACGAAAACAAGAAGAAAGATGCGGTTGCGGCCTAATCCGCGCAATACGATCACACTCCATCCGTTTTGCGGGTACCCGGACATCCAGGGGAAGCCGGCTGCCGACAAAACATATCATACCGTAAATCAGGACGCACGTGAAGCGACGTTGACAGGGTTGCCCGTTCAGATCAGCCCTTGTTCGCGCAGGCTGACTGAACCGCCGGCGGCCAGGACCAGGTGGTCCAGAACCTGGATGCCCATCATTTTGCCGATTTCAACCAGCTTGCGTGTTGTCTCGATATCTTCCGCACTGGGGGAGGCGTCGCCGCTGGGATGGTTGTGCGCCAGGATCAGGGCCGCCGCGTTGGCCTTGACCGCTTCCCGGAACAAATCCCGCGGATGGATGACCGCACCGCTCAACCCGCCTTCGCCGACCCGGCAAACACGAATGACACGCTGGCGCACATCCAGCAGGACAGTGCGCAGTTCCTCGCGGGGCAGCGCGGCCATGTCGGGTCCCAGATCCGAGATAACATCAGACGGACGACGCACCTGGCGCCGTCCGTCCAGGTAGCCGCCGCGGCTGACCCGGCTGCCCAGCTCTAATGCCGCTTGCAGTTGGACAGCCTTGACCCGGCCGATACCCGGCAGCGTGGTCAGCTCTTCCACGCTGCTGTCCCGCAGCCGACGCAGCACCACGGTGTCCGAACGGTCCCGGACCGCATCCGCGCCGGACGCCTGGTCAGACAAGGCATGCAGCAGGCGTTGTGCCAGGCCCAGGGCTGTTTCGCGCCTTGAACCGCTGCGCATGATCACCGCGATCAGCTCCGCGTCACTTAAAGCCGCGGCACCTTTAAGCAGCAGCTTTTCATAAGGCCGGTCATCTGCCGGCAAATCGTGCATGGTCAGGTGTTTATTTTGCATATGGACAGCCTCCCTGGTGGAGGATCACCGGTTCCAGGGCAGGATCTGAGCTAATTCAGGATATGAGATGAAATGGTCCGCCGCTTCCTGCAGCAGGGCCATCAGCCTGAAGACGGGCAACCCCATCACATTGTAATAACAACCGTCGATCCGGCTGACCAGGGCGGCACCTCCGCCCTGTATGCCATACGATCCGGCCTTGTCGAACGGTTCGCCCGTCCGCACATACCATTGTATCAGGCGCTCATCGAGCGCGGCAAAACGCACATCGGTCTGCTCCGCGGCATCGAACATCTCTGTCCGCCCGCCATGGCGAACCTGCAGGCACAGGCCGGTCACAACAGTGTGCGTGCGTCCGGACAGCAGGCGCAGCTGACGGATTGCCCCGGCCGCGTCAGGGGGTTTCCCCAGCACCTGGTTGTCCACCACCACCAGGGTGTCGGCGGCAACAAGGCAACAATCAGGCGGCAGTACTGCCTGCCCGGATAGCGCTGCGATCTTGGCGGCAGGCAGGGCGCGGGCCAGCTGTTCCAGTGTCCGGTCAGCCGACGGGTCAGCCAGCAAGCATCCGCCGTCATCTGTAAAGCGGGCCAGCACAGGTTCCTCCTCCAGCTGAGGCACCATCACCTGCAACTGTCCCGGCCAGAAACGTTCCATCAGTTCCCGCCTGCGCGGAGAAGCCGAAGCCAGGATCAGAGGGCAAAGCGATGCGCCAGGAGAAGTGTCCGCCTTTGTCTTATCAGAATTCGGCACTGCCGGTCGTCCTCGGAAACGGAATGACGTCGCGGATGTTGGCCACCCCGGTCAGGTACATGATCAATCGTTCAAACCCAAGGCCGAAGCCGGCATGGCGCACGGAACCGTACTGGCGCAGCTGCAAGTACCAGCTGTAGTCCTCTTCATGCAGGCCCATCTCTTGCATACGTACACGCAGCCTGTCCAGGTCTTCTTCACGCTGGCTGCCGCCGATGATCTCGCCGATGGCCGGCACCAGGCAGTCCATGGCTGCCACCGTGCGGCCGTCTGCGTTCTGTTTCATGTAGAAAGCCTTGATATCCCTGGGGTAGTCAATGACAAAAACCGGCCGCTGGAAAAGTTGTTCCGTGAGATAACGCTCGTGCTCCGTCTGCAGGTCGCAGCCCCAGAAAACCGGGTAACTGAAACGATCCTTGACTTTTTCCAGTTCTTTGATTGCTTCGGTATAGGTCATCACGCCGAAACGGCTGTTCTGCACATGCTGCAGCCTTTCCAGCAATCCTTTGTCGACAAACTGGTTGCAGAAATCAATTTCCTCCGGACATTCGCGCAGCACAGCCTCGATAATGAACTTGATCATGCTTTCCGCGAGCTGCATGTCGTCCTCCAGGTCGGCAAAAGCGATTTCCGGCTCGATCATCCAGAACTCCGATGCATGCTTGACGGTGTTGGAGTGCTCGGCACGGAATGTCGGCCCGAAGGTGTAGATGTTGCGAAAAGCCAGCGCAAACGCCTCACCGTTGAGCTGACCGCTCACGGTCAGATTGGTGCGCTTGCCGAAAAAATCCCGGCTGTAGTCAATGGATCCGTCCGGAAGCCGAGGTGCATCCTGAAGATCGAGCGTGGTCACCGCGAACATCTGGCCGGCACCCTCGGCATCGCTGCCGGTGATGATCGGGGTATGCACATAGACAAAGTCACGCTCATTAAAGAAGCGGTGAATGGCATAGGCAGCCACCGAGCGGATGCGGAATACAGCTGACAGCAAGTTGGTGCGCGGGCGCAGATGGGCAATCGACCGTAGAAATTCCGGTGTGTGGCGCTTGGGCTGCAGTGGATAATCCGGCGGGCAGGTACCTTCAACCGCTATGGCATCCGCCTGCAGCTCGAAAGGCTGGCGTGCCTGCGGTGTGGCTACGATGCGACCGGTCGCCACGATGGCAGAACCGTTACCCAGACGGGCGATCTCATCATAATTGGCCAGCGTCTCCCGGTTGAAAACAATCTGCAGATTGCTGAAAAACGTGCCATCGTTGAGGTTGATAAATGCGAACTGCTTCTGATCACGCAGCGTTCTGATCCAGCCGGCCACCGTTACTGTCTGGTCCCGGTAGTCATCAGGCTGGCGGAACAGGCGACGCACTGTTGTCAGGTTCTTCATAAAATCCTCCGTATTGATCGCGGCCGGGCAGCCGGTCAGGCCAGCCGGGCGGCGATTGCCCTGAGAAAATCTTCAGTGCTGGCCACGTTCACTTTGTCCAGCTGGACAAGGTTCTTGAGGTCGCCGGTTACGACACCAGCTTCAATCGTGGCCAGTGCGGCTGCTTCCAAGCGGTCGGTGAAAGCAGCCAGTTCAGGCAGCTGATCCAGTTCAGCGCGTTTTTTCAAGGCCCCTGTCCAGGCCAGCAGCGTGGCCATGGGGTTGGTGGAGGTCTTCTCCCCTTTGAGATGTCGGTAATAGTGGCGGGTCACGGTGCCATGGGCGGCTTCGTATTCCACACTGCCATCCGGTGCCACCAGCACCGAGGTCATCATAGCCAGGCTGCCGCAGGCTGAAGCCAGCATATCCGACATCACATCGCCATCATAATTCTTGCAGGCCCAGATCATACCGCCGGGAGAACGCATCACACGGGCAACCGCGTCATCGATCAGGGTATAGAAATAGGTTATGCCTGCCTGCTGGAAAGCGTCAGCGAATTCTGCAGCGAAAACCTCTGCGAAAAGATCTTTAAAGCGATGGTCATAGGTTTTGGAAATGGTGTCCTTGGCGGCAAACCAGAGGTCCTGGCCCACATCCAGCGCATGCTTCATGCAGGAACGGGCAAAGCTGATGATGGAGGCATCGGTATTGTGCATGCCCATCACCACACCCGCTCCGCTGAACGTGTGCAGCAAGGTTCGTGATTCCTGGCCGTCAGGGCCGGTGAGAACCAGTTCAGCACGTGTATCAGCCGGGACCAGCTGTTCCCGACCGCCGTAAATGTCGCCATAGGCATGGCGGGCGATCGTGATGGGTTTTTCCCAACTGCTCACCAGCGGTTTGATGCAGCTGACCATGATCGGGGCCCGGAACACTGTACCGTCCAGGTAGGCACGGATGGTCGCGTTAGGGCTGGGCCAGAGCTTTTTCAGCTTGTATTCATCCATGCGCTGCGCGTTGGGCGTAATGGTGGCGCACTTGACGGCTACACCCAGCTCACGTGTCCTGATGGCAGCGTCTTTGGTCACCTGATCATCTGTGGCATCCCGGTTGGGCAAACCCAGATCAAAATATTCTGTCTTCAGGTCGATAAACGGATCCAGCACGATCGCTTTGATTTGCTGCCAGATGATGCGGGTCATCTCATCGCCGTCCATCTCCACCAGAGGGGTTGTCATTTTGATTTTGCTCATGTTTCCTCCCTTACCCGGGTCGCACAGGCCGCATTCATCGTCCAGCCGGGTAGTACACTTATTTTTGCTGAATTACGCCCATTATAGAGAATGGCCGGCAGCTTCGTCAACAAACAGGCCTGTTTCACGGCCGGCAAGCCGCGGCGATGGCGGTAGCACTTTCCACCAGCAGCGTCTCCAGAGCCAGACGATCGCTGATCCGGCCGCTTTTCACAGCGATATCGGCCTGAAAACAGGCTTGATAAAGCTTTTCCAGCTGCTCCGGCGGCAAATCGCGAGCCTGGCGGGCCAACCGGCCGGCCACGAATGGCGGCACCTTGAGTGCGGCCGCGATCTGGCCGGGCTGGCTCAGTTCAGCGGCACAGATCAACTGGCGCAGGTGGCGGGCCAGCATGAACTGGATCAGCTGCACCGGTTGTTTCTGGCTGATCAGGACATCCGCCAGTTCCAGTGCCCGATCCGCGCGACCTGCGGCCAGAGCATCGGTCATATCAAAAATCGAGCCGTGCAGGTCAGGCAAAGACAGGTCATCGACCAGCCGGGCGGTCACCCGGGTCACGCCGCTGCCCTGGCAATAGAGAAACAGTTTATCCAGTTCCTGCCGGATAACCTGCATGCTGCCTTCACAGCGGTCGATCAGACTTTGCGCAGCCAGCGTCTCAATGGTCAGCTTCTGGCGTTTACACTCAGCCTCGATCCAGCGCTGCAGGATCTGCGGCTGCTGTTTCCCCATGTCAACCAACACACCGGCCTTTTCAACCGCTGTGACCAGTGTTTTTAGCCGCCTGTCCACTTTGTCTTCGACAAAAACCAGGCAGGCACTGTCCGGCAGGGCGGCCAACAGCTCAAGCAGCGTCTGCTGTGTACCGGAAGACGACGATCCGTTCTGTTCGGTTTCATCATCTGTCTCTTCAGCCGGCGTGCTGCGTCTGCTGCTGCTGAACCAGCCGCTCTGGCGCACGATCACCAGCTTGCAGCGGGAAAGAAAAGGCGGCGTCATCACCTCTGCCTGCACCCGGGCAGGCTCCAGGCGACCGGCACGCCCGCCCTGCTGCAGCACGACCCGGTCCAGAGCTGCGCTTCCGGCAGTAATCAGCAGCTCACCCAGTGCTTCAACCAGTTTATCGATCAAAAAGGTCTCCTCGCCGTAGAGCACATAGAGGCGCCGCCAGCTGCCCTGCCGCAGTTCTGCTTTCAACGCGTTGTAACCGGTTTTTGTTTTGCTGTCGCGGGCCGTTGCTTTTGCCATGGTGATGGTCTCCTTTGTGATCGCCGGCTTACCGGCTGCCAGGCGATGTTCCGTCCCAGTCATCCAGCGGTTGATAAGCCTTTATTTTTATGATCCCGTCGCGGCAGTCCACACGCACAGCCCCCTGCCGGTCGGTTCGGCAGACGGCGCAGCCTGCCTGATCCAGCCTTTCAAGGACAGCATTGGCCGGGTGGCCGTAGGCGTTCGCGCCAACGGGAATAATTGCCAGGACCGGTTGTGTCTGCCGCAGCATCTCTGCGGATGTCGTCTGGCCTGATCCGTGGTGGGCAACCTTGAGCACATGAGCACGGGGCCAGGCCTCTGTGCGGATGAGGCGCTGTTCTGCGGCTTTGCTGCAGTCACCGGTCAACAAAAATCGGGTGCCGGCACAGTCCGCCAGCAGGATCAGCGACCAGGCATTGCCGTCACGCTGTGCTTCGCGGCGCACTATCGCGTCATCAGGCGGGGCCAGCACGTTCATCCTGATGTGCCGGCCCAGTGCTATTGTATCACGTGGCCTGACGCTCTGCACAGGCACACCGGCCTTTTCAGCCACGAGCAGCAGATCCGGCAGGCCGGCAGAATCACCATCCAGCGCTCCAGGCTCCTGCCGGCTGCGTTCGACAGCTGCCGCCAGCCCCTCTGCCAGCAGGACCTGCCTAACGCGGCCGTAGTCGATCAGTTCGTCCAACCCCCCGATATGGTCCTGATGCCCATGGGTGATCATCGCCAGGTCAAGGCAACGGATGCCCAGTGCATCCAGGGCGGGGCGCACAACAGCCAGACCCTGGCCGTCACGGCCGCTGTCCACCAGGATGGCATGCCCATAGCGGTCCTGCAGGATCAGGGCATCACCCTGGCCGACATCCAGAAACCAGACACGGACCGGCGTTCCCAGCAGCCAGAAACCGCCGGCCAGCAAAAAACCAGCCAGCAGCAGACCAGCGAAACAGCGGTGCCGCTGCCGCCAGATACGCTGCGGCGGAGCCGGCAGGACACCCAGCCCGATCAGCAGCCAGCAGAACAACACCACCAGGGCAGCGGTCCAGAAAAAGTTGAGATGGCAGGCGTACAAGCGTCCCCAAGGCAGTCTGGCCAGCCAGGCGGCAAGCCCCTTGAGCAGGCGCAGAAGCTGGCAAAGCACCCAGGCCGGCCAGCTGAGACAGGAGATGTTCACGCCGGCCAGCAGCAACAACCAGGCCGGCAGCAGCAGGGCCAGACCCAGCCAGAGAATCAGCGCGGCCAGAAAACCGCCAGCGACATTGAAAAAAACACCCGGCAGGAAAAAAGATTTGCTGAGACGGACGCTCCACCAGATGCTGCCCAGCTGTGCGGACAGCACCACGGCAAACGCCTGTGCCAGGCTGCGGGGCAGCCACCGGCCAAACCGGGCCAGTCGTTCACTGATCGGCCCGCTGCAGCAGATAACCGCCGCTGTCGCGCTTGTCGTCATCCAGAAGCTGCTGCCCAGCACAGCGAAAGGATTGTGCAGCAGCAACAAAAAAACAGCAACACCCAGACTGTAAAGGGGCTGGGTACGCCGCAGCAGCAGACGCCCCAGCAAAGAAGCCACCGTCATGGCCACAGCCCGCACCAGGGATACACGCCAGCCTGTGATTAGAGCAAAGACGAGCAGGCTGCAGATCAGGAGCGCGTAGCGACGCTCCGCGGCCAGGCCGCGCCTTCGCAGCAGCCGGTTTAGCGGCTGCTGCAGACAGGACAGGTGCAGTCCGGAGACAGCGGTCAAATGAGCCAGGCCTGCCAGAGAAAAGTCAATACGCGTTGTCTGGTCCAATCCGCTGCCATCACCCAGCAGCAGGGCGGCCAGCAAGCCAGCTTCGGGCGGCGGCAGCAAGCGATCCAGCGCAGTTCGCAATGAAGAGCGCAGACTGGAAACAAGGCGGGCTGGCGCCAACAACGGCGCTGCTTCACAGCGCAGGGTTTGACCGGCAAGGGGCTCAACAACCAGGAAGATTCCTTGTTCAGCCAGCCAGGCTGCTTCATCGAAACCGCCCGGATTGCGGCGAGTCCGTGGACGGCGCGCCTGCACCGCTCCTGAAACCTTGCTGCCGACACCCGGTTCCTCAGGGCAATACAACATCAGACGGAAACCGTCCGGTTGGCGGACGACTGCCCGCCAGCCATAAGTCAGACAAGTCTGCGACAGCACCCTGCCCTGTAAAGAAAAAACCTGCCCGTCAAGGCTGTTGGCCTGTGTCGCAGCAAACCTGTAGCAGCACAGCCAGTAAAACAAAAACACAGGCACCAGCACCAGCAGCAAGCGGCTGCGGGACAGAAGACGCGGCCGATGATCGATCCAGAACCAGCTCATTTTCCTCCCCATGATTTGCCGTTCGTGGTAAAGGCGGCAAGTCAACCTCATTCTGCCAGGCAAACAGGGTGGTTCAGGCTCGATTCGATCGACAAAAGACGGCAAAAGCGTTACGCGGCGACCGAGAGGATCTGCGTTTAGCGGACTGCCTTATCAGCAGCCAAAGCGGCCTCAATCACAGCGCGCAGCGCTTCGATGCCATCTTTATTGCGGGCGGAACAGACAAGCAGCTCCTCCTGGTCGGCCAGATCCAGCGAGCGGGCAATCTCCCGGCGCCGCTGCAAGGCGGCCGACCGGCTCAGCTTGTCGGACTTCATAAGCACCATACGCCAGGGGTGACCGGATGACTCCAGCCATCTCAGCATCTGAACATCCTGGACCGTCGGCCCGACGCGGATATCCAGCAGCAACAGGATCAGGGCGATGGGCCGGCCACTGTTCAGGTATTCATCGGTCAGCCGGGCGAAGCTGCCTTGCGCCTCACGGGCCACGGCTGCATGGCCGTAACCGGGCAAGTCCACCAGGTAGCACGCCTGGTCAAGTTCGAAAAAAAGGATCTGGCGCGTTTTCCCCGGTGTATTGCTCACCCGGGCAATCTGTCGCCGACCGCTCAACGCATTGATCAAAGAAGACTTACCTACATTAGAACGTCCTGACATCACTATTTCCGGAAGCTGTTTTCGCGGACATTGGTCCGTCCGGACCGCAACAGCGCTTAACGTGATGTTGGGAAAATGGATGGGCATGATTTTCCTTTCTTGGTGCATCGAACAAAGCAGAAGCCATAAAAGGTGTCTTCTTTCGTCTTTATTCAGCGTCACCCTCTGTTTCTAATTCACGGTTAATCGTTTATAATGATTGTAACAGAACTTTGGCCGCAATTAGCCGGTCAATCAAAAATCACACAGACAGCCGTGTGCTGGGGGGGATTTTGACTTGTCTGTAACAGAAAACCAGGAAGACAAGCATTACTATATCTATAACCCTTACGGCGACAATATGATGCTGCCGATCGGTCCGATTGCCCTGATTGCCCATAATTTAGCCAACGACTTCTCTGATTCGGTCAATTATTTTTTGCGCAACCGCCGCTCCATCTACCTGACGCGCCACCCGCAGATGGCCGAACAGCCCGGTTTTATGCGCATGGAATACCGAATCCCCGTCGCTACACCGCGTTTTTCCTCAGGGGAAGGCAAAGCGGTCATCGGCCAGTCGGTTCGCGGCCATGACCTCTTCATCATTACGGACGTGCTGAATTACGCCAGCACCTACACCCGCTACAGCCAAACCGTCTCCATGGGGCCGGACGAGCATTACCAGGATCTCCTGCGCATCATTCTGGCCGTCGCCGGCAAGGCGCGCCGCATCAACGTGATCCTGCCCTACCTTTATGAAAGCCGCCAGTACCGCCGCACTTCGCGGGAATCGCTTGACTGCGCGGCCATACTGCGCCACCTGTTCGACCTGGGCATTGACAACCTGCTGACTTTTGACGCCCATGACGAGCGCATCGTCAACGCGGTGCCCACGCGTGGCATGGAAACCATCTCCACAGCTTACCAGATGATTGAGTCACTGATCCAGTCCACACCGGATTTACGTCTGGACAACCAGCATTTCATGGTGGTCAGCCCGGATGAGACCTCTATTTCCCGAGCTGTTTATTTTGCTTCCATGCTGGAGGTGCAGCTGGGGATTTTCTACAGGGAGCGCAACTACCTGCAGACGGTGGACGGCCGCTACCCGGTGGTCGGACAGGCGTTTCTTGGCGAAGATGTACGCGGACGCGACGTGCTGGTGGTGGACGATATGATCGTCACCGGTGAATCAATGCTGCGCGTTGCCACTGACTTGAAAAAACGCGGTGCCAACCGGATTTTCTGTGCCGTATCGTTCGCCCAGTTCACCAACGGCCTGGAAGAGATGAACGCGGCGCACGCCGCCGGCGTGGTTCATCGCGTTTTTGCCACCAACCTGATCTACAGGACACCGGAGCTGCAAACCGCTCCCTGGTATATAGAGGTGAACATGTCGCGCTTTGTCGCTCTGCTCATCGACGCCATCAATCATGACGCCTCGCTGTCCAGACTGATGACACCCACTGAAAAAATCAGTAAACTGATTGAGTTCCACAAGACACGGCAAATCCGCTGAGCCAGTCAACAAAGATAGACCCACCATACATGAGGAGGAAAACATGACGCAAGCACGCCCGATCGACGACAAAAATTACTACATATACAACCAGTACGGCAGCAATCCCATGCCGCCGGTCGGTCCGGTCGGCATCATCCCCCTGATCGGCAGTGCCACTTTCGCCGCCCGTGTCAATGACAATTTGCTGCAGCGCCGCACCGTCTATCTTGAACAGCTGCCGGATGTCGGCGAACTCTATCCCGGGTTTATCCGCAAGGACTACCGCATCGCCGTCAACAACATCCGTTTCGCGTCCGGGGAAGGCAAAGCGGTCATCAACAGCACGGTGCGCGGCCATGACCTTTTCATCATCTCCGACGTGGTCAACCACGCCTGCACCTATACCATGTACGGTTATGAAAACCACATGAGCCCGGACGACCATTATCAGGACCTCAAGCGCGTTATCCTGGCGATCAGCGGTAAAGCACGCCGCATCAATGTCATCATGCCTTTTTTGTATGAGAGCCGCCAGCACAAGCGTTCTGCCCGCGAATCGCTGGATTGTGCCCATATGCTGGAAGAACTCTACAGCCTGGGCGTGGCCAACATCATCACTTTCGACGCCCACGATGAACGGGTGGCCAACGCCATTCCCACCAGCGGTTTCGAGAACATACCGGCAGCCTACCAGATCATCAAGGCGTTGATCAACAAAACGCCGGACCTGAAAATCAATGAAGGCCGCCTGATGATTGTCAGCCCGGACGAAGGCGGCATCTCGCGCGCCATGTACTATGCCTCCATGCTGGGCGCGCCGCTTGGCACCTTCTACAAGCGCCGCGACTACACCCAGGTGATCAACGGGCGCAACCCCATCATAGCCCACGAGTTCCTCGGTGACTCCGTGGAGGGGCTGGACATCCTGATTGTCGACGACATGATCTCCTCCGGCGACTCCATGCTCGACCTGGCACGCGAACTGAAAAAGCGCAAAGCGGACCGCATCTTCGCAGCGGCCACCTTCGGTCTGTTCACCGACGGTGTCCAATCCTTTAATGAAGCTTTCGAGCAGGGACTGATCACCCGCCTCTTCGCCACCAACCTTATCTACCGCCAGCCGGAAGTGCTCGCCTCACCCTGGTTTGTCGATGTCAACATGGCCAAGTTTGTCGCCCTGCTAATCGATGCCATCAACCATGACGCCTCCCTCTCCGGCCTGATTGACCCGACTGAAAAAATCAGGAAACTTTTGGAAAACTACCGGATGGGCATCCTGCCGCAGCCGGCGCCCTGATCAGCTGCACCTATGACGACCTCCTCCAGGCCATGCGATCAGCAGAAAGCGCTACACCCCTCACCTCAAACATAGCCATGCCATAAACCGCCATCAAAATAAACCTACACCAGGGAAAGGAACGGGTAACATCCATGATCGAACTATTCAGTGAGCTTTTCAGCGGGGTTTTGTACTTCGGTACGGCGGAAGGCATCCGCTCCCTCGTCATGTTTCTCATCGCCGGCACATTGATCTATCTGGCAATCGCCAAAGACTATGAGCCGGCCCTGCTCCTGCCCATTGGCTTCGGAGCCGTGCTGGCCAATCTGCCGCCGACCATCGACGGCGTGGCCGCTGTTCTCGGTCTGGAACACGAACCTGGTTTTCTGCGGGTCCTTTTCGACGCCGGCATCGCGACGGAGCTCTTCCCGATCCTCATTTTTATCGCCGTCGGCGCTATGATCGACTTCACCCCGCTGCTCAAGAACCCCATCATGATCTTTTTTGGCGCAGCTGCCCAGTTCGGCATTTTCGCCACCTTCCTGCTTACCCTGGCCCTGCTGCCGCTGCTGGGAATAACCGGTGAAGAAGCCATGAAAGTGGCTGCGGCTGTCGGCATCATCGGAGCCGCGGACGGCCCGACGACCATCTATGTAGCCAACCACTTCAACCTGCGCGACTACATGGGTCCTATCTCGGTCGCCGCCTACTCCTACATGTCCCTGGTGCCGAGCATCCAGCCGCCGGTCATCCGCGCCCTGACCACGCGCAAAGAACGCATGATCCGCATGGACTACACCGAAGAGCGGATCTCCCGCCCCATCCTCATCCTGTTCCCGATTGTCATCACGGTCATCGCCGGTGTCATCGTTCCCATGAGCGTACCTCTGGTCGGCTCCCTGATGTTCGGCAACCTGATCCGCGAATGCGGTGTTCTGGAGAAACTATCGCGCTCCGCCCAGAACGAGCTGTCCAGCCTGGTCACCATCCTTTTAGGCCTGACCATCGGCTCAACCATGGTCGCCGAACGGTTCATCCAGTGGAACACAGCCGCCATCATGGTTCTCGGCCTGCTGGCCTTTGTCTTTGACACAGCCGGTGGTGTGCTCTTCGCCAAGCTGATCAACCTCTTCCTTAAAAAGAAAATCAACCCGATGATCGGCGCAGCCGGTATTTCGGCCTTCCCCATGTCCGCCCGTGTTGTACAGCGCATGGCCAAAGCTGAAGACCCGACCAACTTCATCCTGATGCCGGCCATCAGCGCCAATGTCGCCGGCCAGCTGGGATCGATTGTCGCCGGCGGTCTGGTGATCGGCCTGATCACCCTGCTGATTCGCTAAGTCTACGGAAAGGAGCCGCAAAACCATGATAGACCAACTCAAGCAGTCAGACATCATGAGCCAGGGCGTCTTTGTCGCCCTCACCGGCCTGGTGATCGTTTTTCTTGTCCTGTCCCTTTTCTTCCTGACCATCAAGCTCATGCAGAAAGCCGGCAGCCGCAAAAACAAATGACCCGCCTACCGGATGGTAGACGGGCCAGATAGAATGCCTTTAGTCTGAAGCCTAGCCGCGCCGCAATGCCATACGCAGCCAGAAGACCAGCGCCGCAGCCATCAGCTCGATGCCAGCCATGATAAAGAACAAATCATACTGATTGGCGCTGATCAGCAGGTTGACGCCAAGCAAAACCGCGATCAGCAGCGAAACCAGCAAAACACGTCCCACCCAGGATAGCAACAGCAGATCCATCAGCACACGACCCGGCGAGGCACGCCGGGTGTGCGCTGTTTTTTTACCTGATCGGGCGGCAGGTTTGGTTGTGCCTTGTTTTTTTCGTACGGCCATGTCGCATCACTCCCTGGCAGCGCGGCCCGGGAAACCCGGGACGCGCCGTGGTGTCATCATATCACGCTTCATTGTACTGCAATGTATTCTCATACATGTCGAGTTCACTGTCCAACACCTGCCGGACCTGGCGGATTTTCCAGCGCAGGTGGCTTTCATCACACATATACTCCATGCTGGGCTCCCAGCCCAGACGTGAATCCTGCTGCACCAGCGGAATGGTGGCCTCAGCGTTTTGAATTTCCGCTTCCGCGACAGCCCGCAATCCAGCCACCGCGGAACGCACGCTCTCCGCATCAGTCGCCGTGAGCAGCTTCTGTTTTTGCAGATACCAGTTTTTCACATGCACGGTTGTCTGGGCGCTGCGGGCCATGAAGCGTCCCAGACCAATCATGCGGGCTGTGTTCTCCTGCAAACGGGCCGGCAGCCGGGGCAGGATTTCAGCCAACAGGTCGGCGCCTTCATCAAAGCTGTCCCGCATAACCGTCAGGTACTCGATTTCCACCGGCAGACGGAAAGAGAACAGCGAACAACGGCCACTGTTGGAAGGACCGTACACGGTGTGAAAAATGCGGTTGCCAAACATGGCGAATGGCGATTCCGGCACCTTGACATCCCGAACCAGGACCAGCGGATAAGCCGGACCGATGCGGAAGGGGCCGTACTGGTCTTCATTGGTTGACATGTAGTGCTGAATGCCTTTGCTCCAGAGCGCCCAGGCCTGCAGCACCTGGTCGGCATACGGCTCGCCGCACATGCGGGCGGCCAGATCACGCAACACCTGCTGTGGTTCAGGTGTGCCAGCCATGTAGCTCCATTTGGCCAGGTCGCTGACAAACGACGGAAAAAAGCCAAAATGGTGCGATTCCATCAAACCGCAAAGGCCATACTGCTCATGGCAGGCGCGGATGTTCTTGTGCCGGATCATCCAGTGCTGAGGGGTCGGCTCATAGGGGATTACCCCGATGTCCCAGGTCAGGCCGCCGGTATTGACCATGGAATACAGGCGGATGCCCCGTTCCTTGGCCTTCCTTGCTTCACTGAGAAAATACTGGCCGGGCCCGGGAAACATCAGCGTATAGTCGACACAGGTACTGGTTACCGGACCGGTTTTCACCTTCTCGAACATCTCGAAGGTGACCAGCAGTGTGATATCCGTCGGCAGGTTGTCCAACAGGGCCAGACGGTATTGCTCTTCGACATAGCCCCAGTTATAGGTCCAGAAAACAATGTCGGCATCGGCCTTGTAGCGGCGGACGGTGTCACGCACCAGACTGACCCACTGCGGATAGTCCTCACAAGGCCACCAGCCGGGGCTGGGCTTATTCGCCGGCAGGTTGTCCGGTGAAGGATCAAGGCGCAGCCGTCCGGTGGTGTGCGGGTCGTGCGAAGGAAATTCAACCGATTCACCAACCATGACAATCCCTTTGAAAGCCGGGCAGGCTGCGAAAACTTTCCCGTAAATGTTGTCATAATAGCCAGGCGCCCGTGGGTCATCCGGATGCATGTGGCTCTTCAGGTAGCTGTAGGCATAGACATCTACGCCATAGGCGGCAGCCCGCCAGCAGAGTTCATTAAAATCGAGATAGCCGTAAGGAGTTTCATCGACGCCCTTGACAAAAACCAGTATGGCATCCATGCCGGCATGGGCGATGGCGGCAATATGCTCATCCGGATACTGGTCCAGGCCGAAGCCGGAATGGATCATGCGCGGCGAAAACAAAGGCCGGCAAGCATGCGTCTGACGCTTGAGAAACGGAGCCTGACGGAAATTCATCAGATCCTCCAGGAAAAAGCCACCCTGCATGGCGCCATTGCTGTCATAGCCGGTGATCAGCACATTTTCCTGACAGTCGATGCGAAAGCCGCGCGGCCCGTCGCCATCCTGCAGCGGCAGATCAGGCAGCTGCAGCCGGGTCGCATAGACGATATGCCCCTGCCCAGAACGAGCGGCGGCCGCCACGTCATCGGTCAGCTGGATTTTCACGTGCAGGTCCATGGATACAGCCAGATAATCCTGCAGGTCGCGGGCTGCCTTCTGCAGAACCCGGGCAGCATCGCGGTCGATGACAATCAGGCTCTCTTCTGTCAGCTGCAATTCTGTGTCCGCTGCTTGCTGCTGCGGGTCACGCCGCCCTTTCTGGTGGACTTCCAGCAGGCGTTGGCGAAAATCATAATTCTTTTCCAATTAGCTTCCCTCCTCTGTCGGCGTATCCGGCCGGTTTGTCCGGCAGGCCGCGCTGGACGGTTTCACGCAGGCAATCCTCCCGCGTTTGCGGAAACGTTCCCATACAGTGATTGTAAACCATCATTACGACCACTTCAATGCCGCCTGCCGTTACGGGCCGGACTTGTCCGTCATGGTACAATAGAAGGCAGCACAAGCAAACGAAACGGACAGCCGACATGCGCCGCCGTTTTGATGCCACTAGATCCGGCAGCCCGGCACAAACCGGGCCAGCTGAAAAACGGAGGTACCCATGCCACTTGATGGTGTTTCTGCCAGCTGTCTGGCTGATGAACTGAATACAATCCTGCAAGACGCCCGGGTCGATCGCGTCTACCAGCCAGACCGGCACGACATCCTGCTGGTCCTGCGCGGCTCTGGCCGCAACCAGCGCCTTTTGCTCTCCGCCAACCCGTCCGCGCCCCGCCTGCACCTGACTGACGAAGACCGGGAAAATCCCGGCAGCCCGCCTATGTTTTGCATGCTGTTGCGTAAATACCTGCTGGGGGCCCGTTTGACGAGCGTGGCCACACCAGGTTTCGAACGCATCTTCACGTTTACCTTTCAACGGATCAATGAAGTCGGGGACCTGGAAGAAAAACGGCTGGTTGTGGAAATCATGGGCCGGCACAGCAACATCATGCTGCTGAACGCCGACGGCAGAATTCACGATGCCATCCACCATGTTGATGAATCGGTCAGCCGTGTGCGCGAGATTATGCCGGCGCGCCTCTATGCCCTGCCGCCCGTTCAGGACAAAACCGATCCCCTGGCCCTTCTCGAACAGCTGCAAACCGGCCAGGCCTGGCTGTCTCCGGCGTTGGCCGGACGCCACCTGCCCGGTGCCCTGCTCAGCAGCATCCAGGGCTTTTCACCCCAGCTCTGCCAGGAAGTCATTTACCGGGCAGGCCTGGACGAACGGCTGCGCGTCGCCCAGCTGGACGGACCAAGGCAAAAACAACTCGACCTGGCCTTGCGTGAACTGCTCTCACAAATTTATGAAAAGAACTATGTGCCCACGGCCTTTTATGCCGCACCGAACGATGCTATCCCGCTGGATTTCCATGCGCTGAACCTGCAGCACTTCGCCTGCGCCAAACCTTGCGCCAGCCTTTCGCAGGCCATGGACCTTTTCTATACAGAGCGCAGCCGCCAGAACACCCTCAAGCAGAAAAAGCAGGTGCTGGGAAAAAAAGCGCATAGCCGTCTCGATCACGTACAGCGGCTCCTGCAGATCCACCAGACGGACATCCAGGATGGCCTGATGGCTGACGAACACAAAAAGCGCGGCGACCTGATCCTGGCTAACCTGACAAACTGGCAGGAAGGCGCTGATCACCTGATGGCCGTTGATTACTTCGATCCTGCCCAGCCGCTGATACGCATCAAGCTGGAGCCGGGCCTGAACGCCGTGCAGATGGCCCAGCTCTGTTTTCGCCGCTACAAC
>JAAYLM010000134.1 GCA_012521915.1 Oscillospiraceae bacterium
TCCACCGGCTCATGTCCTACAGGCTGCAGCACAGGATTGCCCCGGTTGACTGTGAGAACCAGCGTTCCTGTTATCTCTGGCTTTGCCAGATGGGGCAGGCTTGTCGCATAAACACGAAAATCCTGCCAGCTGTCAAACATGCCACAGACCAGTCGGACCGGCGGTGCCTGCCAGGTCTCTTCCGCAGCCAGCTTGCCCGGTTCATGCTCAAATACAAGGCCGCGGGTAAAGATCACTTTAACAGCCTGCTGCCAGGAAAGGCCGCGGGTAAACGGTTGTCCGCCGGCAAACAACCAGCGCTCAGACAGGCGACCGACATCGTAAAGATCATAGTCTGCCTCGTTTTCATCTACCAGCTGCATGATCCGGCCGTCGTAGGGGATGGCACCATCAGTCAGATCATGCCAGACATGATCCGAAAGAAAAACAGGACGATCCAGGGCTTTGTCTGTCCGGTTAATTACCGCCAGTGTCCGCTGGAGCTCACCGTGCGGCCAGAGCTGAGCGATAGACCGCACCACCAGCCCGGGGAAATCATGCGAACAAAAATCGGCTTCCTGAACCATCGAGCCGTCTGGCTGTTTGCTGGCGATCACGTGTTCCGGCCGGGTGGTGTCGAATTCATTGGAGTAAGGCCGACCCAGTGATGGGCAGTAGAACCTTGTTGTTGATGTGTTCGGTCTGAAACCACGAACGGTGCCCCAGCCGCCATCTTTGCCTAGATGCCAGGAAAAGCGCCCGTTGACAATAAACCAGCTCTCATCGTCCTCACCAGAACAGCAGCTGTGCCAGCCTTTCACCAGTCCATGCAAAGGCACTGCAAAGTCAATCCTTTCACCGGAAGAAAGATAAGATGAGGCAGCTGCTTCAGCCGACCAGCATCCGTCGCGCATGATGGTCAGTTGGCAGGGAACGGATTTTTTTTCGCGATCCTGCAGTTGGCACTGTATCCGGTGTTCTTGAAACGCTAGGACATCCGTCACCGGCAGGTCGATGGTTAAGGTTGCCTGTTCATCAAAGCAGTTTTCCAGTTCAATCCAGCCAGTGCGTTTTTCACCGGCATAACAGGGTGCCGTCAGTTCTCGCAACTTGATCACGGCTGGCGGCCGGATGTCTATCCCGGTACGAAACAAGGCAGAACGGCCGTTGACCAAGACACGTGCCATTACGCACGGGTGGGTACGCATCAGATTCTGTGGTTCAGGCAGCTGCTCAGCGTTGAATGATCCTTCCAGCAGCTGCGTCCCGCGGATATCCGCAGCCAGGCAATAATGACTGTGAACGGGTCCGTCTCCTTCGCCGCTGATCTGGACCTTCATGGGACGACCGCTTTTATTGACACAGCGGAAACGGACCGGCAGTTCGCGACCGGACACCACCTGATGGGCATCCAGTTCCATGGCGACAAGAAAATCATCTGTCTCAATCAGGCAGAGACCGCGCCCAGTTTTTTCAAAATCCGCCCGGGCATACTGGTTGTCATGCTGCCAGACATAAGTATAGTAGTCAAAGCCGCGCTCAGACCGGCCGTCCGGCTCCACCCGGATCTCACGAACCGCATCATCATACCAGCTGGCTTGGCTGAAAAAGGGTTGCAGCAGCTCGGTCTGCATGACAGTCGGAATGAAATTCATCAGATGGGTGGTGTCATCGCGCCGCTCCCAGAAAAAACCGCATTTTTTGTATGTCGGCACTGCTTTCGTATTGCCTGGCCAGGTAAATAGGTCGAGACGGGGCCACCCCATGGATATCGTTTGTTTTACGGCGGCCAGGACCAATGCTTTGCCGACTTTTTTACCATGCCAATCAGGCCGGACATTGAGCAACGGGATGTACAGGGCACCGGTATCTTTGAAGTAACGGGAGAAACTGCAAAAACCGATCACTTCATCGTTTTTATCAACAGCCAGGAATTCAACCAGATTTGTCGAGCAGGCATGATCATCAAGGATACCCTGTTCTGTATGATGAACAGCACTGCCCCCCCAGCTGGCTCCACTGCGGTTCCACATCTCAGCCAGAGATGCCGCATAGTCCGGCGTGTATTCAGTGATATGAAACAGTTTTGTTTCTTGTGTCATTCTTGCCTCCGTTATTGATAATCAACATGATGATGGAAATCCTGTTGTTCAGGGAAACGATTTTGAGTTCGTCATTATTGGGTTTGGCCGTTAGCCGCATGGACTTGTAA
>JAAYLM010000135.1 GCA_012521915.1 Oscillospiraceae bacterium
ATATACACCAGACTACTATGTGTACTTGTCCGATCATGCACCGGTTTATGTGGATATTGAACTGTAAAGCAAAGTAAGCGAAAAGAATAGCACACCTGTATAACAACATGGGTGGCTTTTAAGCTGTCAGCGATGGCATGCTACAATTGTACATCGCCTGTAATGCAATAACAAGCGATGTTTTACAGGCGGCGTATCGCTTCTGCAGCCTGCCTCAAGCGCTTGGGATCTTTGACCCCGGGACGGATTTCCACACCGCTCATGATGTCAATGAAGGCTGTACCGGCCGCCTCAACTGTCGTTTCGATTCGTTCGGGCGTCAGTCCGCCGGCAACCATTACGGGCTTTGCGGCATGCGCGACAACCTCGCGGCAAAAGGCTGAATCGAGAACCAGGCCGGCCTGGGCGGCATTATCCGGCGAACGCATATCGGCCAGCAACGCGTATACCCCGGTCTGGTTGAGCGCTTCAACCACAGATTCGATATCCGCCGTCCCATATCTGGTTAGCCGGTCAGCCTGGTCACCGGGAATAGCCTGGATGACTCCGATACCCAGCGGTTGCAGCGCTTCGGTAATCTGGCACGTCTCGGCCAGGGTCTCCCGGTGGTGCAGCTGAACCAGATGCGGGTTAAGCGCCCTGGCCAGTGACAGCACAGCCGCAGGACTTCCGCCGGTGACCAGGCAGCTTCGGCTGGAACAGGTGCTTTCCCGCACAGTCGTCACGTACCTGGCGGCCTGCTGCCGGGTCAGGTTCCAGGGAACCGGCAGGGGATATTCAGTGACAAACCCCAGAATATCAACACCTGCTTCCAGGCTAAGGGCAACATCCTTGGCCTGTGTCAGCCCGCAGATTTTGAGTACGGGACGCGCTTGACACAGCTGGCGATAGAACAAGGCCATGTCTTCCGCTTGCCAGAGGGCAGTTCCGATCAGGACAGCATCTGCACCGTGCAGGATAGCCTGGCGCACGTCGGACGGTGTCGCGATCGCGCTTTCGCTGACCAGGATGCTGCCGGGCGGTTTTTTTCCAGCCAGCCCTGCGGTGGCCTGCACCGTACCGCTGTCTTTTTCCAGCTGGCGAATGTCCCGGTTGTTGATCCCGGTCAGACTGGCTTTGAGCGTGGCTGCAAAGGCCATTTCGTCTGCCGTATGCGTCTCGACGAGCGGCTCAAGTCCCAGTTCGATCGCCAGGAGGTACAAACGCGTCAGCAGTGGACGATCCAGCATGGAGGCGATCAGCAAAATAGCGGCGGCGCCTGCCCTGGCCGTCTCGACGACCGCAGCCTGATCTTTGATAAAATCTTTGCGCAGCACCGGCAGGCCGGTTGCCTGAACTGTTTCCCGGAGCAAATCAAGCGAACCGCCGAAATGAACCGGTTCCGTCACGACGGACATGACTGGTGCGCCAGCTGCGGCAAGCTCACGGGCGGTTTGAACCGGATCACGTCCGTGCAGGAGGTCACCTTCTTTTGGTGACCGGCACTTGATGTCTGGAATGACCGGCACCAGCCCGGATGCCTGCCGACGTTTCAAACTGTCTGAAAAGCACTGTCTCATCTTGTCACCTTTCAAAGGGTGTGTGACAGCAAGCACAGCTGCTCCAGTTTGTCCATCGCCGCGCCACTGCGGATCAGTTCATCTGCCCGTTGAATTCCCTCGGGAAAACTGCCTGCTTTGCCGCCAACAATTAAGGCGCCGGCTGAATTGAGCACGATCGTATCGCGTCTGGGGCCGTCGATCTCGCCTGAGAAAACGCCTCGGATCGTGACCGCGTTCTCCTGCGGCGTCCCGGTCTTGATCTCGTCAAGGCTGCACCGCTTGAAACCGAAGTCTTCCGGTTCGATTTCAAAGGTGCTGATCGCGCCGTCATGCAACCGGTTGATCCGGGTTTTACCTAGCAGTGAGATTTCATCCATACCGTCCAGACCGTGGACAAACATGGCGTCGGTGTAGCCCAGTTCCTGGGCGACATAGGTGACGGCGTCCAGCAATTCGGGTTTGTAAACACCCAGCAGATGCCTGGGTGCGAACGCGGGATTGATCAGCGGCCCGATGATGCTGTAGAAGATGGTCTTGATGCCCAACTCAGCCTCGGCCGGGAGCACTTTGCACATGACGGGGTGGAACAGCGGCGCGTAGATGAAGGCGATCCCGATTTCTTCGATCAGCTGTTCAACTTGGGCCGGTGTCAGGTTGATGTTCACGCCCAGCGTCTCCAGGACATCCGCCGACCCGGACAGGCTGGAAATCGAACGACTGCCGTGCTTGGCGATCGGGATGCCGGCCGCGGCTGCGATGATCGCTGTAGCCGTCGAAATGTTGAATGTGCTCAGCCCGCCGCCGGTGCCGCAGGTGTCCATCAATTCTTCGCTGACTTTGGGTCTGAGCGGGACGCAGTTTTCGCGCATAGCCCTGGCGATATATGAAATTTCCTTGAGTGACGCGCCCTTCATCAGGAGCGCGACCTGGAAGGCTGCGATCTGCACATCGCTGACCTCCTGCTGGTTGATCGATTGAATCAGCTGAAAGATTTCGATTTCTGTCAGCTCCTGGTGGGTGGTGGCTTTTTGCAAAATGTTCTTGTACATGGTCAAATCCTCCTATTTTATTTCAGGACGCTCCTGGGCCAGCCCGGTCGATGGCGTCACGCATACTACGGACATAGGCTTGGACAGGTTCTATGGATGCGCGGCCATGTTCAGCGACGATCGTAACAATGGCACTGCCGACGATGACACCGTCTGCAACCCGCGCGATGGCATCGGCTTGTGCCGGCGTCGAAACACCAAACCCGACGGCGCAGGGCACCGACGTTACGACGCGGACTTGGGCCAGCATTGAGCGAATATCCGTTTTGATTTCGCTGCGCACCCCGGTTACACCCAATGAGGACACGCCGTAGACGAAACCTTCGGCGTCTTGGGCGATGGCGGCGATCCGGTCACCTGAAGTCGGGGCGACCATACTAATCAGGCTCACGCCATTGGCCTTGCAGATATCGGCCAGTTCTCCTTTTTCTTCGTAGGGCAGGTCGGGCACAATGATCCCCGCGATACCCGACTGGGCGCAACAGGTCATGAAGCGCTCTTTGCCGTAAGCAAAAATCGGATTGATGTAGGTCATGAAGAGCAGCGGGACCGGAATACGAGCCTGTATTTGACTGACCATCCCGAAAAGCCGGTCAACCGTGCAGCCAGCCGCCAGGGCGCGCTCGTCCGCTGCCTGGATCACCGGCCCTTCCGCGATCGGATCGGAAAACGGGATGCCGATCTCGATCAGGTCGGCACCGGCCTGCGCCATCGCCTCGATCAGCTGGGAGGTTGTTTCCAGATCCGGATCGCCGCCGGTGATGAAGGTAACCAGCGCCTTCCGATTCCTGAACGCTGCCTGGATCCTATTCATAAAGACCAACCCCCTTGTACCTTGCAATAGCGGCTACATCCTTGTCGCCGCGGCCGGAAAGCGTGATGACCATGATCTGGTCAGCTGCCATGAGCGGAGCCAGTTTTCTGGCGTGGGCGACGGCATGCGCACTCTCGATCGCCGGGATGATACCCTCGGTGCGGGAAAGGTATTCGAATGCCGCGACGGCGTCATCATCAGTGATAGGCACATAAGCTGCCCGCTTACATTCGTGAAGAAAGGCGTGCTCCGGACTAATGCCGGGATAGTCAAGGCCGGCCGAGATGGAATAGACCGGGACAATCTGCCCGTACTCGTCCTGGCAGAAGTACGACTTCATACCATGGAAAATTCCGACGCGGCCTTTGGTAATGGTAGCGGCATGCTGGTCTGTTTCGACGCCATGACCAGCCGCCTCGCACCCGATCAGGCTTACCGAGGGATCGTCGAGAAAGGCGAAGAAGGATCCGATGGCGTTGCTGCCGCCGCCGACGCAGGCCAGAACAGCGTCCGGCAGCCGTCCAGTCTCCTGGAGCAGCTGTTGGCGGATCTCCTGCCCGATGACCTTTTGGAAATCGCGCACGATGGTGGGAAACGGGTGCGGCCCCATGACGGAGCCCAGCACGTAGTGCG
>JAAYLM010000136.1 GCA_012521915.1 Oscillospiraceae bacterium
AATTGTAACTATTCATATAGTCAGACAGACCCAGCTTTTCCAGTATACCCATGACTTTTTCCATGGCGTTTTCGTCAAAAAGTGTGGCCAAAGCATCTTGGTCTTCCAGACTGACCAGGTTTGTATCGTCAAGAGCGGGAATACGGCTATCACTGTCGGCCAGTTCTTGGTAACCGACTTCCAGGGCTCCATATTGCGGTAATGTAAGCGACATCCAGAGTCGGTCACTATCTTCCCAGCCCTGGTAATCAAGCTTAAGCGGCTCACCGGAATCCGGAGAAACCAGGATACTCAGGCTGACATCACCAAGAGGAAAGGTCTGGTCATCACTAGCCTGCAGACTGAATTCGGAAAAAGTGGCGCTCAGTACAGTTTCCTGATCCACAACCAGAGTGGCATCGCCTGTTTTCTTCTCATCACGGACCGAATATTGTGAAGAGAAAACGATATCCTGGGTATCGTCGACAAATGAAATCAACCATGCTTCCTGGTTATCATTGACTGGATTGAGAAACTTGATCCAGGTGGTTGTGTCCCCGTTTTCGTCTTGTATTTTGATGTCACGGCCTGCCACATCATCATTTTTGTCAACATAAAGCTGCTGGATGATGGTGAATGGTTCTTCATCAGCGGCATCTTCCAGGTTTTGGATCGCACTGTCGATTGCTTCCTGATAGTCAGAAAAACTCACGGTACTTACTGAGTCCACGTTGTTCGGATCAATAGCACTGAGCTGTACGAAACCGTTGACAAGGCCATAGACATCGTGATCAGAACGTACCAGGTTGAGGATATCCAGCATCATCAGCCGCAGGTTTTCGCTGTTCAGCGTCACGGTGTAGCGGTCATATGCAGCAGACAGGTCACCAGCTTCCAGGGTTTGCTTTTTATCAAAAGTCACAGAATCAATATGCTCGAGAACGATATCAATGGCTTTGTACAGTGTTACCTGCAACGCGTCGTGATCAATGTCCAGGTCCATTTGCATCATATCGCTGAGGATACCCAGTGACTGGTCAAGGCTGACATCTGAATCGGATTCCAGAAGACTGCCCAGTTCAGTATTGTTGGTCACAACGTACTGATTGAGAATACCGGGTAGGCCAAGAATCATCCTGTCAGGCTCCCTAAAGATTTCAATGGTCATCAATTGCTCATCCTGAGAAAGCAAATCGATAGCGGTGAAGCTTTTTTCTTCCGGCCCGGTATGATCATACAGATAGGTTGTATGTATGGTCAAATTTTCAATGATCGTTGCTAAAACGGGGTCGATACCCAATGTCTCAGCTTCCAGAGCCAACTTGATCTGAAGGTCGGTGCCCCCTTGCGAACCAGTAGAAGAGATATTGCTTATTTTAGCCAGATTTTTAACCAGGTCATCTGCCTGCGTTTTAAGGGCTTGAGCTTCAATAGACAAATAGGTTGCTTCGGATCCCATGAGCAGCCGTTTGATTTGCTTGCCGGCCAGCAACGCGGTGGCTGTTCCTGCCAAAGCAAGCACCAGGACGATAATCAGGGCGATCAGCCAGCCTTTCTTTTTTTTTGGTGGGTTGGCTGTGCCGGCTGTCTGATCGCTCGTATAAGCGGATTGTTGTGAAGCATATGGCTGATAGGACTGTGGTGCATGGTATGGAGCCGTTTGCTGAGGCGGCCAGCCAGCTGGAACCGTTGGTTGAACAGGTGCGGCTACAGGCTGGACGGGCGCCTGCCACATTTGCTGTCCTGCTGCAGCTGTCTGCTGGCTGTCGCCAGTCAGCCGATAACCGCACTGACGACAGAAAACCGCATTTTCGGATAGCACAGACTGACAGCCGGGACAGGTTTTCGCAGGCTTTTCCACAGGTGTACCGCAAGACTCGCAGAATTTCGCATCCGGATCAAGTGGTGCCTGGCAGGCCGCACATTTTTTCATGCCGGAAAAAGCAGAATGATCAGGCTGATGGGCTTTCTGGCCGCAGGAAGGGCAAAAGATACTGTCATCAGGAATATCTGCCTGGCATTGGGTGCATTTCATGAAATCGTCCTCCTCTGGATCTGTCATGCCTGAATAATTTACAGCAGCTGTTTAGAAATTGGCTTTGTTTACAGACCTTTTACATCGGGGGTTGGAACACGACAGATTGTCTGACTCAATTATAGACACTAAAGACATCTGACGCAATCGCCAGACCAGCTTTAAAATCGGGGTCCAGCGTTTAGCAGACAACTGGAAATTCTTATGATGGCACTGCGTGGCAGCGGGGCAACAGATTCACTTACCGGTATCATATAATATATAACACAACTTTCCCACAGACTTATCGGCGCTTACTCCTGCTGCGCAGGCTGTTTGACCGCGGAGCAAGCTCCTCAGCCTGTCAAACAGCAGCGCCTGAAAAGTCTACCCGCTGTGCGGGGTGGG
>JAAYLM010000137.1 GCA_012521915.1 Oscillospiraceae bacterium
GAACTCAGGTAAGCGCCCCAGAAGCTTTTTGCCATCAGTCAGAAAGGCCAGTTGGACAGGCGTCGCGAATTTACCTTCTTCGGTATAGTCACCACCGGAAGCCATGGCAATTAAGACACCCGGTCTGCCATCCAGCAATTCAGTAAGGGTCTTCTCGCTTCGCATGATGTTAAAATTACCTGCGCCCAGTGCCGGAACACCATCGTATGGACAAACGGCAGAACCGGTCAGCGGCATGTTGAAAAGATCAGCTGTTCGTTTATCTGTATAAGCCTTTTCGATGACACCCCGGTTGATCAGGCTTATCTGGCGGTTATCCGGACAGACGGTTCCCTCAGCGTCAAAAAATGGTGTGTGATACTGATCCTGTTCGTTCCAGTCCAGGAAAAAGCTAAAGTCATCGTGAAATACTTTTCTGCCCATGTCACCGGCAAAAAGCGAACTTTTATAGCCGACTTTTTCACCATTTAACTCGCTGATTAGCTTGCCGGCCAGCAAATCGGCTTCTGCCACCACCAGCACTTCCTTATCCGGAAACGGCATAGGGGTAAGATAAGCCTGAGTCAGCTGATTCAAGGCCGATGTGAACAGGTCAGGATCCCAGCAGCGTGCCCGGTAACCCAGAAAGGCATCCATGATGCTGGCTGATTCCCGGTGTTTAAGCAGAATCCCCACACTCAGCACCTTATCTGAATGATACAGGCGCGTATTAAGACTGTTTTCCAAAAGCATGCTGATTTGAGTCACATTAACCTTGTTGCTCAAGATAAAGTCCGGATTGTCTTTACGTGCTTGCTCAAGAAGCCGCTCCAGGTCTGCCATAATTTGATGATCTTTCAAATCTGACGCGATAACCCTTTCCTGCCTGATTGAATGGTCCGGTGCGAAAGGATAGGAAACCGGCTGCCTGATCAGATTTTCTTCGGCTTGCCCCCAAGGATCTGGTGCGCTTTCTCCCAACTGGCCATACACGCCAATCTGCCCATTCTTATAAACACGATAACCCGTTCGGGTGATATTCTTCTTGCGCACAGAATCAATTCTGTTTTGTACGATACTCAACGAAGTCTCCACAATATTGATCTGGTATTTTTCCCTGATCATCAACAAACGCTCCTTTTTACTGAACCAAGATGTCATTGACCCGAATAAACGGACCGCCGAAACCAACGCGCAAAGGTGCCTGTTCCATTTTGCCGCAACCACCCAGAGCGAATGAGTAGCTGCCGACTTCCCTGGAAAAGCCGTCAATCTTGTGCAGTGTTTCCATGACATTGCCGGAGATGACACTGACCAGAACCGGCTCGGCTATTTTCCCGTCTCTTATCATATAAGCCCGGTGTGGCGCGATCGTAAAAGTTGTCATACCTGAACCATGATACAAGGTTTCAATGAACAAGCCTTTCTCTACTGTTGACAGAAGCTCATCTTTACTGAGATTTCCCGGCTCGATGCTGGTGTGGGTCATCCGCACGATTGGTTCAAACTCAAAATGAAGCGCCCGTGCGTTGCCCGTGAGTGATTCTTGCAAAGATGCCGACGTTGCAGCACTGTGCAATCTTCCCGTCAACCGGCCGTCCTTGATGATGTCGTTGCATCGCGCTTTTGTCCCTTCATCATCATAGGGCACATAACCGGAACCTTCCAGATCACCCCTGTCCGTTATATTGAGTTCAGGTGACCCCACGACAGAGCCTATGGCCCAGGCTTTCATCATCGCCTCATCACCTATCATAAAATCAGCTTCACTTTTATGGCCGAAACTCTCATGGGCAAAAACACCGGTTACGAGCGGAGCCAAAACACAGGTGTAACGCCCTTCCTCGACCGGTTTGGCTTGTGTAAAGAATTCAATGTCTTTTTCTATTTCTTCCCGGATAGCGTCTTCATAACCGGATAGGCTGGCAAAATCTGTTTTGACAATATCCCTGCTGCCACGCCCCTGTTTACCGCCAACCGTCAGGTTATAGCGTATGGCAACCGCGGCCGACTGAAAATCAAAGAGGATATCTGCACCTTTGCTGGACAGGAAATGTCGTGTTTCGTATGTATCACGGTAATAGGCCTTGCAGATCACGACCGCGGCCGATTCACCGGCAATTTCACTGTACCGTTGCAGCAAAGCCAGCTTTTCCTCTTGAGGCACCCGATTGACCGGTTGCGCTTGGTAACGGAGGCAGACATCCTGATGCACTTCAAAAGAGGAAACGGTTTTATCCAGCCTGATATCCTTATTGCTCCGGCTCATCGCGGCCAGTCTGTCCACTTCTCCCTGCAAGTCATCAAGGCGGGTTGTCGCTGCATAGTACCATTTGTCTCCATCGTAGATCCTGATCATGGCGCCCTGTGTAACGCGTGTCTTATTCTGACGCAGAACCTTGTTTTCAATGGTTATATCCGTCTGATAGCGGTTTTCAATGCGGATGTCACTGTAGCGGTCTTCTGGAAAATGGATCATGGTCAACCTCTTATCTTGACAATCCAGTAAAGAACGGTTGTCTCTCAAAGCCAAATTGGCTGGGACCAGGCTTTTTTACCGGTGCTGTCTTTGACGACCACCCGTACATAACGCTCGGTTCCCCGCAGTGTAAAAGAACCTTCGGTCATTGAGCAGGAGGCATCATTCAAGGCCATGCCGGGATGACTGTCTGCCAGCAGTCCGATCGAGCAACAGGCTGAGCAGGTGATACAAGCTTCGCCATTTTCCACATGAAACTGATCGATTAGCGGCCCTTGAGACGCATGAAAGCTTCCTGCCAGAATGGCTTCCATAATTGATGCGTGATTTAAATGCTCAGCTTTGACCCGTATGAAGCCACCACCCAGATCCGGCTGATGTTGGTGTGTGTCATCACAGGCCACACACCATATTTGCTGCCCACTCCAAAGCATCCGGTCATACCAGGTATCTGAAGATCCGGCTGTTGTATGAACCTCACAGGTGTTATTGAAGATTTCCATCGCGACCAGACCCGGAATATCCACCATATGTTCCGGATAAACATGCGACCAGTTGGGGTGCGCATAAATGCACAGATTGCCGTTAGCCCGTAAATACGCAGTCATCTGGCGAACATTGGTGTTTTCCGGGTAGGTGATGCGCTGGCCGTGGGTCAGCTTGTTCTGACCCGGCAAGCCCAGGCCAACAACATGGTGGCAGATGGCCTCCTGCCCGGGTACCCGTACATCCAGTTCAACACCCGGCAGCACAAGAAAATTATCATCGCTCAGTGATTCATAACAGCCGTAAGTGCGGTGGTCTGTGATGGCCAGAAAGTCATAGCCCAGATCCTTGTAGGCTTGAACCAGCATTTCAGGCGCATACTCGCCGTCAGACACCTGGGAGTGTGCATGGGTATTGCCCCGGTACCAGTTTCCTTGCTCGTTGATTGTTGCCAGCCTGGTCATGATGTTTACCCTTTCTATCAATTAATGTCATCAGGTTGCGTCCTGATACGGTCTTGGCTTCATTATGCCATACCAGAAGGCTTTTGTGGCAGTATCTTTGCCCAGTCTGCCAAGCAGCAGCGGCTGTTCATGATAGCCGCAAAGAGGAAGGCTGCAGCCCGACAGTGCCAGATTGACAAGAAAGCGTACACTAAGATAGGATATAGCCACTTTAAGCAGAGCAGAAATCTGGCCTGCCAGATGCTCACCTGACTGACAAAGGAGGACATCATGCTCAGACGGCCGGCAGCAGACCGTTCGTTTTATCGTTCCCTGATCGCGATTGCCGCGCCGATCGCCATGCAAAACCTGATTTCAGCCTTGCTGAATATGGTTGATACCATTATGATCGGCCAGCTTGGTGAAACAGAAATTGCATCAGTCGGCCTGGCTAACCAGGTCACTTTTCTGCTGCATCTTTTCCTGTTCGGCATCAGCAGTGGATCAGCCATCTTCACCGCCCAATACTGGGGCACTCGTGACCTCGCTAACATCAAACGGGTTCTGGGGCTTGGCCTGCTGTCTGCCTGTGCCATTGCCACCATTTTTCTGGCCGCCGGGCTTCTGTTGCCCAAACAGCTGCTCAGCCTGTTTTCTACAGATGAGACAGTCGTTGTCATGGGCAGCCAATATCTGATCATTATTGCTTTCAGTTTTGTCATGATGGCGGTTTCATTCACTTTTTCCAGTGTGTTACGCAGCATGGGTAACGCACGCTTGCCCATGTATATCAGTGCATTTGCCTTGCTGTTCAATACAGCTTTGAACTATGTTCTCATTTTTGGTCATTTCAGCATGCCTGCTTTGGGCGTTCGGGGTGCTGCAATCGCAACTTTGTTGGCGAGAATCATCGAGGTCGTCCTGCTGATCAGCGTCATTTACGGACGAAAACTACTGCTTGCTGCCAGACTGCGGGAAATGCTCAGCTTTGACCTGCCGTTCTGCAAGCGGTATCTGCGCACGACCCTGCCGGTTGTGCTTAACGAGTCGCTCTGGGCGGTAGGCGTAACACTTTACACCGTTGTCTATGCCCGCATGGGCACCCATGTGGTAGCCTCTATCAATATCGCTTCAACAGTGGAAAGGCTAGCTATGGTCGTGTTCTTCGGCATCGCGAATGCCGCAGCTGTTCTGGTTGGCAACCGCATAGGGGCTGATGAACCGGCTGAGGCCTATAAAAACGCCGTAAAACTAGTTCTGCTGGGACCTTTGATCGGCGTGGCCAGCGGTATGCTGCTGATCCTCACGTCACCCCTGATCCTCTCTTTTTATCAAGTTTCACCAGATGTCACCAGAACGGCTTCGTCTATCCTCGTTGTGTACGGCCTGGTCATGCCGTTTCGGGTCTTCAATATCATCAATATGGTCGGCGTGCTGCGCAGCGGTGGCGACACCCGTTTTACACTCATGCTGGATATAACCGGTGTCTGGCTGATCGGTGTGCCTCTGGCCTTCATCGGCGGTTTATTGCTGCGCCTGCCGGTTCAGCAGGTCGTTATCCTGATCATTGTTGAAGAGTTTTATAAAGTCTTCCTCGGCATTCGCCGTCTGCGTACACGCCGTTGGATCAACCGGTTGAATGTGGCGGAACAGGAACAAGCTGGCCAGATATCAAGCCTTGCGGATCAGACGGCTGCCGGGCAGCAGGGTCAAGATGAAGAGAACCAAGGCAAGGGTTGTAGCCAGGGCACCCAGCAAATAAACAGGTCGGATGCCGATACTGTCCATCAAGCGTCCGGTGATCGTATTACCGACCATACCGCTTAAGCCGATATAGATCGCACTGGCGATCGTCAGCGCGGTTGATTTCATGCCCTGCGGTGCCAGATTGTCAATATAGCTGACAGTCGCCACCAGGAAGAGCGCATAGGAAAAGCCATGAATCAGACTGGTCAGAATAATATGCCAAGGCTCTGTCACAGCAGAATAGATGACCATGCGGATAATGAAAACGGCAAAAGAAATAATGATTAAACTGGCTGGACGGAAACGGCTGATCAGTCGTTTTGACCAGATAAACACGGGAATTTCACTGAGTGCCGCCAAGGCCATGGTCCACATGTACAGCTCCTGATTACCGCCAACTTCCAGCATGAGACGAGCTTGAAAGCCAAACATCGGCTGGATCGAAATAAAAGCAAGAAAGATAACAAACAGGTAGGACAGATAAGCTTTCTGTCCCAGCAAAGCGCTTATTTTCAGTGAACCTGTTGATGGTTGCATGACTGGGCTGATCTGCTTTTGCTGCACAGCAGGCAGCGTCAGGCTGATGAGCACACTGACAACAGCCAGGAAAACAAAGCTGTAGCTGGTCACATTCAAACCAGTCAGTGTAACCATGCGGCCAAGGGGTATGAGGCAAAGGGCAAAGCCTAGTGAACCCCAGAGGCGCAATGATCCGTATGATGAGCCCGGCCGGAGACTTCCTCCCTGATAGGTCCATACATCCAGCAGCGGTGCGACGGGACTAAGAAAGAAAAGCACCAGTGGATAAAGGACGATCAGCTGGCTGAAACTTTGTGCCCGGGGAATCAGCATGATCGCCAGACTGGACCCTGCCAGGCAGATGATGAAGACTTTCCTGATGGAATGGATGCGGTCACTGATCAACCCCCATGCAGGTTGCGCCACAATGGAAACCAGTGCGTTGAGTGTCAGAATGAGACCGATACCGCTGTTGTTCAGGCCCCGGTCTGTCAGGGTTACTGTGACATAGGGGTTGAAGCAGCTAATGGTTGCCCAGCTGAAAAACTGCAGCATGGCATACGGGTTCAAGCTGCCGGGACCGGGTTCGCTTGAAGATCTGTTTCGTTTCTCTCGCATGCTAGATCAGCGACGTGCTGAAATAGCGTTCAACACGATCGGGCAGAATTGTGACAATCTTCTTGCCATGTCCATATTGTTAAGCAGCCCTCATGGCTGCCCAGACATTCGCACCGGAGGAAGTGCCCACGAGAACACCCTGGGTGCGTGCCAGAATCCTGGCCATATCGACCGCGTCGTTATCACTGACTTCGATAACCTCATCAATCAGCCGGACATCCAGCACAGCTGGGATGAATCCGTCTCCAATTCCCTGGATTTTATGCAGACCAGGCTCATGGCCCAGCAAAGCGGATACGTTTTTCGGTTCAACTGCCACAACACGGATGTCCGTACGCCGCTCCTTGAAAAAACGGCCAATACCCTCCAGCGTACCACCGCTTCCCAGTCCTGAAACAAAGACATCAATGTCCCCGGCCAGCTGTTCCCAGATCTCCGGAGCAGTTGTCTGGTAATGGACACGCGGGTTGTCCGGATTCTCAAACTGCTGTGGGATAAAAACGTCCGGATGCTCAGCTTTTATGCGCAGGACAGCCTGCACAGAGCCGTTGATGCTGTCTTCCGCCCGGGTCAGCAGCAGTTCCGCCCCCAAGGCCTGGATGATTTTTTTCCGTTCTTCACTCATATTCTCCGGCATGACAATAATCACACGATAGCCTTTTTGTACGCCAGCCAGGGCGATTCCGATGCCGGTGTTGCCGGAAGTCGGTTCCACAATGGTCATACCCGGCTTCAGGACACCACGTGACTCTGCTTGTTCGATCATAAAACAGGCGACACGGTCTTTGATGCTGCCACCTGGATTCAGGTATTCAGCTTTGGCGAAAACAGGCAGACCCGTCGTTTTTCTCAAACTGATCATTGGTGTGTTGCCAATGGCATCAAGGATGCTTTCCATATACATGCGCTGTTCACCTCGTCAAAAAATCGCAAACTGTTTTTACTTGGAGCAGATTTGCATTTTTCCATTATACCCGGTTAACAGTAAAAGGAAAGCATTAGGTTGGATTAGTGGCTGACCCGGCGCCAGAAAGAAGGCAGGGCAAGCAGGACAACCGGCATAATCTCCAGGCGGCCGATCAGCATGCACAAAGAAAGGATCAGCTTGCTGTGCGGTGAAAATGCAGAATAATTACTGGCTGGCCCAACCATTTCCAGACCAGGGCCTATATTGCTTAAGCAGGCCAGAACAGCTGTAAACCCGGTCACCAGGTCGGCTGATTCGGCAGCAACGATAAAAACAGCAAAGACCAGGATCACCAGATAAAAAAGAATAAACAGCGTTGTTGCACCCAGTATATCCTGCTCGACAGTCACCTTGCTGACCCGTATGCCCTGGACGATCTGAGGATGCTTCATCCGTGTCATTTCCCGGCGGATCATCTTGAACATCATCAAGATACGGATGCATTTAATGCCGCCTCCTGTAGATCCCGCACTGGCACCGATAAACATCAAGAGGATCAGCACCGACTTGCTTAAGGTTGGCCAAGTATTGAAGTCAACGGTCGAGTAGCCGGTCGTCGTGATGATTGATGAAACCTGAAAGAAAGCGTGCTCCAGCGACGCCCCCGGTGCCATGATCTGATGGCGCCAGACATCCCAGGTGATCAGGGCAACTGAAGCAACGACAAGTGTCAGATAGAAACGCAGTTCCTCGTCCTTTAAATAGACACGCCAGTTCCCTTTCAAGGCCTGATAATGCAGGGAAAAACTGACACCGAACAGCAGCATGAACACTGAGATGATCAAGTTCACCGGCAAACTGGCGTAAGCGCCAACACTTAGGTTGCGGTTGGAGAATCCGCCGGTACCGGCTGTGCCAAACGCATGGATCAGGGCATCAAAAAGTGACATGCCAGCCAGCAGCAGGGCAATGACCTGGGCAAGCGTCAGCGCTATATAGAGCAGATACAGGATCTTAGCCGTAGCTGCCAGCCGCGGCACCAGTTTGCCTGGCGAAGGACCCGGGCTTTCTGCCCGCAGTATGTGAACCGCGCCGGCGCCGGCCAACGGCAATATGGCAAGTGTCAGCAACAACACGCCCATCCCGCCGATCCAGTGTGTGAAACTGCGCCAGAAGAGGATTCCACGAGGCATGCCTTCAATTACAGTCAGTATGCTGGCGCCGGTTGTGGTAAAACCGGAGACTGATTCGAAGAGGGCATCGACCGGTTTGGGAATGGCACCGCTTAAGAAAAAAGGCATCGCGCCGAAAAATGACATAGCCAGCCAGCCCAGTGATACAATCGCCAGCCCATCCCGGGCGTACAGGCCTGTCTTGCCAGGACGCACCAGACTAAGCAGACCGCCGATCAGGATCAGCAGGCCAATGGTTAAAAGAAAAGACAGGGCATCACCGTCTTTAAAATACAGCGCGATGACCAAAGACGGGATCATAAATCCGGCCTCGCATAGTAAAACAATACCCAGACTTCTGATGACTGCTTTACGATTCATCGTTGCTCCTGCACAACAAAAGCTTCATCCAGATTGCTTAGAACGGTAGCTTTAGTGAAGACAATAATCCGGTCATCCAGGCGCAGCATATCTTTGCCGTGCGGGATGATGATCTCATTTTTTCGTACGATCGCGGCAATGAGCACGTTTTTTACCAGCTTCAGATCCCTCAGCGCGGTATTCAAATACCAGCGATCCTTGAAAACCAAGAACTCCAGAATTTCCGCCTGCCCGTTGATCATCTTGTAAAGTGCTTCAATGGATGTGGTTTTTGCTGCTTCCAGACCACGTACATACTGAAGAATCTGGTTGGCGGTGATCAACCGAGGGCTGATAACACTGTCCAGGTCCAGGATCTTCATCATATTTTCCGACCGGATGCGGGCTACCTTGGTGATGACCTTAGGCACTCCGGATTGCCTGGCCAGCAAGGACATGATCAGGTTATCCTCGTCACGACCGGTCATAGCGACGAAAGCATCCATCTTGCTGAGGTTCTCTGATTCCAAAAATTCCGTGTTGGTGCCATCGCCATTGATGACCAGGGCTTCCGGCAGCAGATCGGTCAATTCCATACAACGGTCATGATCGATCTCAATCAGTTTGACTTTCATGCCCATCTGCAGGATCGTCCGGCTCAGATAATAACCGATTCGCCCGCCGCCAACAATCATCACCCAGCGGATTTTGAGCATGTTGCTGCCAATGGCCTTGCAGAAACCATAGGTTTGCATGGAGTTGCCGACCACATAAATCGTGTCCTGGGCTTCGACGACCGTATCACCATTGGGAATCATGACAATACCATGGCGTTCAATCGCACCGACCAGGATAGACGCATTGATACGTTGTGCTATTTTCTTGAGGGGCAACCCGGCAATCGGCATGTCTGAAGTTACCTTGATCTCGATCACGCGGACACGGCCTTTAGCAAAACTTTCCACGTTGACAGCTGAAGGAAACTGCAGGATCCGGACAATTTCCATAGCTGATGCCTGTTCAGGATTGATAATCATATCCAGACCCAGTTCATTTTTCAGCAGAGATAGCTCTGCGGCATATTCAGGATCCCTGATCCTGGCAACCGTTCGTTTCGCGCCCAGTTTCTTGCCTGTCAGGGCACAAACCATATTGATCTCATCACTTGACGTTGCCGCGATCAGCAGGTCCGTATCCCGCACGCCGGCTTCCAGCAGAACATTGACACTGACACCACTGCCTTTAACACACATGACATCCAGATGATCATGAGCTCGGCGCAAAGCGTCCGGGTCTTTATCGACGATTGTTATATTATGTTTTTCCTGAGAAAGGTTATCTGCCAGCGTATAGCCAACTTTGCCATCGCCGACAACAATGATGTTCATGGTCGCTTCAAACTCCATTCTGCCTGTTCCGCCAGATCCAGTTCTGTGGATCAGCCGGAAAGAAACAACGACAATGTAGCAAATAACCGACTGCTTTGCAACCTGCTTCTGTTGGTGACCGTTATTGTCGCAGAAAACGAATCAACTGCCGCAAGATGGGTATGCAGTCGCCCACAAGCCGATAATCAGCCATGGAAAACACGGGCGCATCCGGGTCTGTATTGATGGCGATTATTTTTCGCGCGCCGCTGATACCGGCAAGGTGCTGGATGGCTCCGGAAATCCCACAGGCGATCAGGAGTTGTGGCGCCACTGCCTGACCGGTCTGTCCGATTTGCCAGCTGCTTTCTGCCCAGCCCAGATCAACCAGGGGACGTGTCACACCGCATTGACCGCCCAAAAGTCCAGCCAGCTCCACTACCAGCTGCAGGTTCTTCTGTGAAGCAATACCGCGCCCGGCTGAAACGATGACAGGCGCGTCTGCAATGCCAGGCCTGGCCGGCAGAAAGAACTGTTTCAAGACGTGCACACGCTGTACAGTCTGCGGAGCCTCGACCATGATCTAGCAGCCGTGGCGCACCGGCTGTTCTGATGCGGGCTTCATGACACCGGGACGGACTGTCGCCATCTGCGGACGGTGCCGATCTGTAACAATTGTGGCAAGCATGTTACCGCCAAAAGCCGGTCTTGTTTGCAGCAGCAACCCGGTTTCCTCCTGTAAGCGCAACTGGGTGCAGTCAGCGGTAAGCCCGGTCTGCAGACGGGCAGCCAGACGGGGCGCGACAGCTCTGCCATAGGCTGTTGCCCCGAACAGGAAAATATCCGGCTTATATTGCCTCACGAGCCGGGTAATCAGCTCTGTGCAGATATCCTGCGGTTGACCGTTCACAGCCGCGTCATCACAAAGAAGGATATTGTCCGCACCGTTCGCTACCAGGCTGCCGGCCAAAAGGCCGGCTGAACTGCCACACAAAACCACGGTCACTTGCTTCCCGGCAGGTTGATCCGCCAGATGGCGTGCACAACTGAGCAGTTCAAAAACAACCGGATGGATCTGCTGATTCACGGTTTCAGCGAAAACCCAAATCCCGCCCGGCTGGAGCGCGTCAGCCGTTGCCATCATGACAGAAGCGCCTTTGCCTGTCCCGATTTTTTTCGCCCCCGCGGGATGATTTTCTTTTTCAGCATGTTCAGCATGATGCATCGGTAAAGCGTGCCCGGGGCCATCCATCAGCTCCTTACGCAACAGGCAGGCCAGTTCTTTAACATCATCAGAAAGCGTTATGGTTTCTTTTTTTAGTACAGGGGTCGTTGTTTCAACGACACGGGTAGGTGATCCAGGCCGGCCGATCAGCTGCTTGTCCAGCGCCAGGTCGTCTGCTGTCCAGAACAGCAGCGGTTTGCCTCGCGATTGCACTATGCTGTGAATAGACGGTAAGCGTGGCTTGCAGGCATCTTTAGCGATGGTCAGCAAAGCAGGCAAGCTAACGGCCAGGTCTCTGTAGCCCCCCTCGATATTCTGACGTACAGTCAGTTTTCCGGCACTGCGCTCACGGACTTCAGACACATCAGTCAACGGCACAAAACCCAGGCATTCAGCCAGTTCCGGGCCTGTCTGCGCCGTGTCGCCATCGATGGCCATCCTGCCACATAAAACAAGATCGACAGATCCAATTTTATGAATAGCGGCAGAAAGGGTGTAAGCGGTTGCCCAGGTATCAGCTCCGGCGAAAGCACTGTCCGTTAAAAGTACCGCCTGGTCAATCCCGCGACTGAGGACATCCCGCAGTATTTTTTCTGTAGCCGGTATACCCATGCTGAGCACGATCGTTTCACCACCGTATTTTTCCTGGAGCCGGACAGCCTGCTCAACGGCGAAGGCATCAAATGGGTTAATAATGGCATGGCGTGCTTCCCGGATCAGTGTCCCGGTATCGGGGTCAAGATGCACTGCATTGGTTCCGGGAACCTGCTTGACGCAAACCACGATTTTCATGTATGACCTCCGGAGGGCATTTCTGAAGTCCATGCACCAAACAGGTTGCCTCTGCCCAGTATCATGAAGGGATCCAGTGCTTTTTTGACCTGACGCATCTCTTGCAGGGCTTGTGTGCCGAACATCAGCTTCAGGTACTCCGCTTTCAGCTTGCCGATGCCATGTTCGGCGGCCACCGAACCACCCCAGGCAACAACTTGTTCCGCCCAGCGGCGGTAAAGCATTTTGCCGGCCTGGTAATCCTGCTCATTTCTGGGCAGAATATTGACATGGACATGGTTGTTGCCGATATGGCCCCAGATAGCATATTCCAGGTGGCTCTCCAGTAAATCCTGTTGATACAAGGCCATAACATCCAGCAGATGGTTGTCAGGCACGGCCATATCAGTGCCCAATTTGGTCAACCGGGGATGTTGCCGGCGTCGCTGATCGATCAGTCCATTGACGCATTCCGGGGCAGCGTGACGGAAAAAAGTCAGCTGATCTCTGTCAAAATCTGTTCTGGCCACCCAGCTGTCAGCCGGGTTAGCCGCTACAGCCTCCATCAAAGCGCCAAGACGGAACAAAGCAGCCAACATGTCAGGCTCACCATGCCCCTGCAATTCACAAAACACGGCGCAGATGGCATCAACAGGCGGCTCCAGCAACCGGGCATAGGCAGGGCTGTCCTGACGCTGACGCTCAAGCAACAGCAGCACCTGATCGTCAAAATATTCAAGCGCACAGATATGTCCGTCATTCTGTGCCCGTACCTGCAGGACAAAACGCAGCGCCTGCTCTTCTGTTGTGAAAAAGCAGGTAACGCCCCAGATAATCGGCGGCAAAGGCTGCAGCTTGATCTCGATCAAAGAAAGGACACCCAATGTGCCATCTGAGCCAATAAACAGATCAACAGCATCCATGTCATCAGCCGCATAATAACCGGCAGCCGATTTGCATTCAGGCATTTGATAGGACGGCAGATGGAAAGCGATGAACTGCCCCTGTTCTGTGCGCAGGCGCATAAACCGGCCATCGGCCCTTTCGCGTCCTCTGGCCAGGGCGAGGGTCTGGCCATCCGCCAGAACAACCCGCAAACCCTGCACATGAGCCCTGAATGAGCCATAGCGATAACTGCGCGCACCTGAGGCATTGCAGGCCGCCATACCCCCGATACTGGCTGTTGTTTCTGTCGGATCCGGTGTGAAGAACTGAGGCGGGGCTTTCTGGAAAAGCTGGAAAGCCTGTGAAGATGACTCATCCCAGCCCGTCGTCAGAAAACGCCTGGTTTCAATCTGCTTGCGCAGGCGGGCCAGGATAACACCCGGTTCAACCTGCAAGACAAAGTGACCTGAATCATCCAGATACATGCCGCGCACCCTGTTCATGCGTGATAAATTAATGATCTGCCCGCCCTGGGGCACAGCGGCTGCTGTCAGGCCGGTGCGCGCGCCCTGCAAGGTAACTGCGCAGCCGTTTTTGCTGCAGTCCTTCAAGATGGCCGATAGGGCTTTTTCATCTGACGGGAATGCGATAGACGCCGCATATCCGATGGATCGTGATTCATCTCTGAGAAACTCAGCATCTTCTTGAGTTATGATTCTGGTTAACTGTTCCTGCATGATCCGCTCCTCTTCAGGCTGCAAACTGGATGTTCTTTTGATATGATGAGCATAACGCAAGTGCCCGGATTTGCCTAGGCAGTCTCCTGACGCAACAGCTCTTCCGCTGGTTAAATGATGTTCAAACAGAGCGGCGACCAGACAAAAAATCACCAGGTTCAAGCAAACTCATGTCTGGTCCGATTGGACACCCGGTCCACAGATACGGCTGCGACCACCCGACAGGGGAAACACATTCAGTTGGGTGCGGATGCGTTCCTTCAGTGCCCCCACATGGGAAATAACACCAATCAACTTGCCTTCCTGCTGAAGCCCTGTCAGTGTCTCTAAAGCCATCTCCAGGGCATCTTCATCGAGAGCACCGAACCCTTCATCAAGGAAAAGCGAATCAACCCGCACTTTGTGACTGGCAATCTGAGACAGCCCAAGCGCCAGCGCCAGGCTGACAAGAAAGCTTTCACCACCTGACAGGTTTTTTGTTGAACGGATTTCACCAGCCTGGTACTGGTCCATGACACTTAGTTCCAGTGGTTTTTCCGGGTCACGCACCAGCAGGTAGCGGTCTGACATACGCTGCAGCTGACGGTTTGCCTGAGCCACCATCCGTTCAAAAGTTAAACCCTGGGCAAAATTGCGGAACTTCTTTCCATCGGCTGAACCGATAAGATCATTCAGCTGTGCCCAGCGGTCGCAGACCTGCTGTTGAGCGTCAAGCTGCTTCTGCAGGTGCATGCGCTGCCTGTGCACGGCTTTCTGATCGACAAGCTGCTGCTTGATGGCACCTGTCTGCTCTCCTGCCTGCTGTCTGGACTGCTGTAGCTCCTGGCGCCTGGCCAGAAGTGCATCATATTGTTCTGGCGCGGTGACCTCTGCTTGTTCCTTCTTTAACTGCTCGGTAACATCATGCATCCGGATCTTGATATCGCTGGCCTCCTGGTCCAGCACGCTTGCCTGCCCGGCGAGTTTTTGACGCTCGTGCTCAGACATGCGCGCGGAGAGATAAGACTGTTCATCAGCAAACCCCATGTGCTGCATGACCTGCCTGAACCGTTCACCAGCCTGGTCAAGCAACGGCTGACGCTGTTTCACGGCTTCTTGCAGCGTCAGTATGCGTGTCTGAAGGTCAGCCAGCTGTGCAGCAGCCTGTTCCAGGGCTGCATATGCTTTTTGCTGATTATCTTCAGCATCAGCAATTTTCCTGTTGAGCTGTTCCTCTTCCTGATCAGCTTGCTTATGGCCATAGAGCATGATTCGCTCCTTCTTCTGCAGGTCCAGTTGTGCGGTGTGCTGTGCCCGTTCCCTGGTCTGTTCGGTATACTGCTCCTGTCGTGTTTGCAAAACAGCCTGCTCTCGTTCAATCTCCGCATGCAAAGTCTGTAGTGCCAGCTTCAGCGCAATGCCCTGCTGTTGCATCTGTTGCCAGTGACGGGAGCGGACAGCCAGTTGATCCAGCTGCAACGCGACCGCTTCCAAGGAACCAGCCAATGAAGCGCCAAAAGGCAGCATACTGTCATTGAGCGCGTCTTGTACAACCTTGATTTCCTGATTTATCTGGTTGATCTCACGCTCCAACCGCAAGCCCTCATCGTGCAGCGTGTTGTTTTCATGACAGGCTTCCTGCTGATCCCGCGCGGCTCCGGCAAGGTCCGTCTGCGTCTGGTGTACCTTTTTTTCAATACCCTCAAGATGCTCGGACAATTCTTCAGCCTGGGTGATGAGCTGATCCAATTGCGCTATCGCTTGTTCCTGCTCATCAAAAACCGGAGTCAGACCCTCAGCATATGGATGCTCTGTCGCACCGCACAAAGGACAGGGTTTGCCTGCCTTCAGCCATTTACGGTCTTCTTCCAAAGAAGCAATTTTTTGCTGCAGCATCAAAATCTGCTGCAAGCTGTTTCTTTCTGTCCGCCAGGTTCGCAGCGGTTTTCCGGCCAGCAGGGTTGTCAGCTGACCAGTCAGAACACTGTGCGTATGCTCAAGCTCGTTCAGACTGCTCTGCAGCTTTGCTGTATCCACCTCTTTGGCCTGCAGCTTTTTTTGAGCGAAAGCCTGTTTTTCTCTCAGCGCTTTCAATTGCATATTTTTATCACAACCAGCCCGCTTAAGTTGCTGCCATTGAGCATGGTGCGCCCGCATGACTGCCAGGAAAGCAGAGAGCTGTTCATCAGCAGTGTGCTGCTGCAGATACTGCCGGACCTGCGACTCCTGATGCTGTTGCCCCTCTAGCTTTTTCACAAGATCCTTAATCGCCTTTTTTGCTTGTTTTATCTGTCCGTTTTGTTTGTCCAGTGATTCATTGATCAGCGCCACACGCCTGTTGGCGGCTTCGATCTGCACATCCAGCGCACGTACCGCCCGCAACACTGGCTGTTCGTCCTGCAAAGCCTTGCGGGCTGAAGCTTTTGCCGCATCCCAGATTGCCAGTGAATCCTGCAGCGACTTATGATGTTTGGCCAGTCCCGGATGGCTTGCAGATAATCGTTCGAGATTTTCCGCCGCTTCTGCCTGCTGCTTCCGGTAAGAAATATAGGCTGTATAAACCTCACTGATTTCGAGAGCTCGCTGAGCCTGTGACAGTTGTAAGCGTTTAGGCGAAAATGCGTTCTGACGCGTCTGCAGGTCTTGTTCTTTCCCGGCCAGTTCTGCCTGAACCTGCAACAGGCTGCGGATTCGTTCAATCCTTGACACCTCCTGCTGAACACCCGTCAATTCCATTTGTAGCTTTTCGTCCTGCTCCGCCAGATTCTGGAGCTGCTGTTTCAGCTGTTGATGGCTCTTTTCATCTAAAATGGGCAAACCAGCCAGCTGGATCTTGATCTGCTGCATGATCTCACGTTCGGCTTTCTGTCTGCCAAAAACCGCCTCGGATATTTCACTGTAGATACCTGTGCCGGTCAATTGCTCCAGAATGGGTGACCGCTCATCTGGCGTAGCCTGCAAAAACGCGGCAAAACCACCTTGAGCCAGCAAGATGGAACGCGTGAAGCGTACAAAATCCATACCTGTTTTTTCTTCAATGACCTGCAGTACATCTCTTTTTTTGGTTTCCAGGATACGGCCGCTTTCCGCGTCAGCTATTTCATGAACCGCTTCCGCCAGGACGCCGTCAGCTCGGCGGTAGGCTCTGTGTTGATGCCAGTGGCATGTGAAGAGGCCAGCTTGTGACTGAAAGGTCACTTCAGCAAAACATTCGCCAGTCTGACGGGACATGATCTCGTTGTTGCTGCGGGTAAGCCGGCCCAGCCGCGGTGTCGCGCCATACAGAGCCAGGCAGATTGCATCGAGTATGGTTGTCTTTCCGGATCCGGTCGGTCCGGTGATGGCGAATAAGCCCTGGTCAACATAATCTGCACCTGTAAAATCAATGGTCCACGTTCCATAGAGCGAATTTAAATTTTTGAATCGAAGTTTGATGATTTTCATTATTCAGTCCTCCGCGCGTCGATCAGCGAAACGTAGATCATGGAGGATTTCCTGAAAGGCGTGTTCGAGCTCAGCCCATTCGCCTTGTGGCACATCATTCTGTTCCAGACAGCGTTGAAAGACGGTCAGTACATCGAGCGCAGCCAGTGATTCCTCTTCCTGTTGAGCAGCCAGGACCTGATCAGCAGCCTGCCGGTTTCTGATACGCTTGACTTCCAAATCACTTCCAGCGACGGCATCCGTGATGACCTCTCTGATACTGTCCTGCAGAACTGATCCGGTATAGTCAATTTCCAGCCAGGCATCACTCATTTGCTCCCGCAAGCGCTCAATTTGAATCAATATTGCTTCACGATCGCCACTGATGCGCCTGAGCGCCTGAAAGCAGGGCACCGCCAGTTCTTCAATGAGCGGCTCGCGTCCGTTAAATTCAATCTGCAGTACTTTCTTGGACTGATTCGCGTCACCAAAACCCATCGGCAAAGGCGAGCCGGAATAACGGCAGACTGGATTGCCACCTACGGCCTGCGCGCTGTGTAAATGACCGAGCGCTAAATAATCAATGCTGCGGGGAAACAGATCCAGCGGCACATGAGCCAGAGACCCGATATAAAGGTCACGCACACCTTCATCGCCACCGACCCGGCCGCCTGCGGCAAAAAGGTGTCCCATCGCGATGAGCGGTATGTCTGGATGATGCTTGCGCTGTTCTTCTGCCTGATCACAGACCGTCTGATAATGCTTCCGGATCCCATCAAGCAGCCTGGCGTTCTTGTCATCGACTGATTCATCAGCCGCGACACTGCGGATATCGCGGTCACGCAGAAAGGGAACAGCACAGACCACTCCTTCGATGCTTCCATCTGCACCTTGAAGCACAACGACCTCATCATCGGGGCTTAAGCCCGGAGTTCCAACCACATGGATCCGCAAATGCCGCAGCAAAGCACGGGGCGCTTCCAGAAAAGTCGGTGAATCATGGTTTCCTGCCGTAATAATGATGTGGCGGCAGCAGGAATGGGACATGCGGTTCAGGAAACGGTAATAGAGCGACTGGGAAAGGTTGCCAGGTGTGACCGTATCAAACACATCACCGGCAACCAGAAGCACATCGACCTTCCGGTCTTCAATCAAGTTGCCCAGCAAGTCCAGAAACGCTGCAAACACCTCCGAATGACGACTCCCGTAAAAAGAACGGCCCAGATGCCAGTCTGATGTATGCAAAACCCTCATGACGTCCGACCTGCAAGCCTGGCCTCAGACAGTTTCATAACATCTATGAAGACTGCAATCCTCATGTAAGCAGACACATTGGGCTTATCGCATTGTGATTGGACGGGCATCATGGGAACCCCTTTCCGGGTTTACTTAAAAACCTCCATATGCATACATCCTCCAGCAGGATGCCTGCGGCCTATCAGGAGAACAGAATCCATGAACAGCATAACAGAACAAAAGCTGTTCATCCAGAGACCGGCGTAACGTGACCAATATGGCTAACGGCCTGCTATGCAAGGCGTTGATACTGCGCCTGCGAAACATCAAGTCTGTCACTTTTAGTCCAGGAGGTGTAAAACAGCCTATTTTCTGGCTTAAAACAAAAAAATCAGAACACATTTTCTGTTGTGTGATCTTTAATTCTGTGGTAGAATTTATAGTGATACCGTTTTACGAAAGGGATCATACAACCAGACCAATAATCAATCATACGATTCAGAAAGAATCCGTAACCGGAATCCGGGCGATACGATGATTGGAAGGAGCGATTACATGATTAAACACAAAAAATTGCAAGCATGGGTAGACGAAGTTGCAAAACTGTGTCAACCAGACCAGATTCACTGGTGTGATGGATCAGAGGAGGAAAACCAACGTCTTCTTCAGCTGACTGTTGACTCCGGCAGTGCCACACTGCTCGATCCGGAAAAGCGTCCCGGCTGTTACCTGTTCCGCAGTGACGCGTCAGACGTAGCCCGAGTGGAAAACAGAACGTATATCGCCTCTGTAAAAGAGGAAGATGCCGGCCCAACAAACAACTGGATTGATCCGGTTGAACTGAAGAAGACCATGACTGGCCTATATGATGGCTGCATGAAGGGGCGCACTCTTTATGTCATTCCTTTCTCCATGGGACCTGTCGGTTCCCCCATCGCCAAGATTGGTGTTGAAATTACGGACAGCCCCTATGTTGTCGTCAATATGCGCATCATGACCCGCATGGGCAGTCAAGTGCTTGATGTTCTCGGCGAAAACGGTGAGTTTGTGCCCTGTCTGCATTCCGTCGGTGCCCCGCTGGCTGAAGGTGAAAAAGATGTACCCTGGCCTTGTGCACCTATGGACAAGAAATACATCAGCCATTTCCCGGAAGACCGTGCCATTTGGTCTTATGGCTCCGGTTACGGAGGCAACGCCCTGCTGGGTAAAAAATGTTTCGCGTTGCGTATTGCCTCTGTTCAGGCTCGTGATGAAGGCTGGCTGGCAGAGCACATGCTGATCTTGCGTCTGACAAATCCCGAAGGCGTTGTCAAGTACGTCACTGGCGCTTTCCCGAGTGCCTGTGGCAAAACAAACCTGGCCATGCTGATCCCAACGATCCCCGGTTGGAAGGTCGAGACCATTGGTGATGACATTGCCTGGATGAAATTCGGTAAAGACGGCCGCCTTTATGCCATTAACCCCGAAGCAGGTTTCTTCGGTGTCGCTCCCGGCACATCAGACGATTCCAACTCCAATGCCATGCGAAGCATAGACAGGAACACCATTTTCACCAACGCCGCTCTGACAGATGATGGTGATATCTGGTGGGAAGGCATCGGTTATGATCCCCCTGATCATCTGATCGACTGGAAAGGCAACGACTGGACACCTGGTTCCAGCGAAAAAGCCGCTCATCCCAACGCCCGTTTCACAGCACCGGCCTCCCAGTGCCCTGTTATCGCCCCTGAATGGGAAGATCCCGCAGGCGTTCCGATATCAGCAATCCTGATCGGTGGCCGCCGTGCATCGACCATTCCGCTGGTCCATGAAAGCTACAACTGGGAACACGGTGTTTTCATGGGATCCATAATGGGTTCAGAAATCACAGCTGCCGCCATTTCAGACAAGATAGGCCAAGTACGGCGTGACCCGTTCGCCATGTTGCCATTCTGCGGCTATCACATGGGTGACTATCTGGCTCACTGGCTGAAAGTCGGCCATCAGACCGATGCTGATAATCTGCCGAAGATTTTCTATGTCAACTGGTTCCGTAAAGATCATGACGGCAAATGGCTCTGGCCTGGTTTTGGCGAGAACAGCCGCGTTCTGGCCTGGATTTTTGAACGTGCGGCCGGTCAGGGCAAAGCAGTCGAAACACCTATCGGTTATATGCCAACAGCTGATGCCATCAATATTGATGGCCTTGACATCAACGATGCAGACATGGAAGAGCTTCTCAAGATCAACAAAGAAGAATGGCAGCAGGAAGCAGCTTCAATCCGGGAGAACTACAAGATCTACGGAGATAAACTGCCTGCCGAACTAGCCGCGCAACTGGATGCCCTTGAGGCCCGTTTGAACGCAATGTAATCACCAAACGGCTTTATGGCCACCAACCAATAAAGGGCTGTTCCGGCCTGAGCATGACTGCTCAGGCCGGACAGCCCTTTTGCATATCGTACCAACCTGCGGAGCCGTGCTCCTCAGCTTGTCAAACAGCAGCACCTGAAAAGCCTACCCGCTCTACGGGGTGAAAAAGTTGTTTTCTAGC
>JAAYLM010000013.1 GCA_012521915.1 Oscillospiraceae bacterium
ATGCTGATGAGCGGTGGGCTGGTGGCGGACTCAGCCTCGCGGTTCTGCAGCTGCTGGATGATCGGCTCCAGGGACAGCGCCCGGTATCGGGGTAGGGTGATCTGGTCATTTGGTGCTGCTTGCCAGAGCCTGAGCAGGTCATGCAAAGCCAACAGCAGGTTGCCATGCTGCTGGTTGATGCGGCGGAAACTGCCATCCGCATTGCGTATATAGCGTTTTTTTTCCCTTAAAGCTTGAAGGTAGTGTGCCTGCTCGATGGCAGGCATGTCCCCGTAGTGCTGTTCCAGCAGCAGGCTGTCCTGGTCCTCCAGCCAGCGGAAGTTAACACGGATGTCCGGCGCCGGACGGATCACTACCTGCCTGGCGGCGGTTGAGAGGTTCACCTGTGCCAGTGATTTCAGTTCTGCAAGCGACTGGTCAAGAAACGCGAAGATGAAATCCGGATCATTCAAACGCAGCCGGTTGCCCTGCCAGTTGAAACCGGCCGTGAGCAGGGCGTTCAACACCTTTTTCTCCTGGAGAAAATCGCGTTTAATCAGTTTAGTGTCCGCGGCTTTCAAATCATCCTCTTTTTCACTTTTTTCACGGTTAGGGGTTAAGCGGCAAGATCCGTATTGCCAGCTCACAGTGGCTTTGAGGCCAGACGCTGACGCGTCCAGTTTGATGAAAGCCTGCAGGGGCTCAAGAACAAGCCGTGATTCCAGTTCTGCCTGCAATTTGAGCGGGCAGAATTCCTGAAGTTCCCGACTCATGATGCTGATCAGCCAGGACGCTTCCTGGGTGGTCAGATAGAGCATCTGGCTGCCGCTGGTGTTGAAGGTTGATAAAATTGGTTCCAGCAGGCGGGTGTTGCCTGCTGGTGGCAGATAAAACACATCATCGACCAGGTATATGTTCCGTGGGACTGTTAGTTGCCGCACTGTACCCTGACTGGTCATTTCCAGCTGGTACGGCCTCCCGTCCTGGTCATGACTGGGATTTTCGCTCAGCAGAAGTGCCAGTGGCAGATCGGTCTGGCGGACCTGGACAGGCAGTCGTGCTGCTTTGACAGTATCCTGCCAGCTACAATCCGAGAGCTGGTCACAGAAACGCAGAAAATCAGCAAAACGACTGGCGTTCAGTGTAAAGCAGTTGTTATGGCTGGCCGCATGGGATGTGCCGAAAACTGACTTATAGTCGTTCTCAAAGGCATCCTGGATCATTCTGACCAACGGCAGGTCCTGACTGGGAAAACAATGGTGCAGGGGGTCAAAGGAGAACTCCTTATCCAACTCCAGAGGCAGATCACGCGATATGGCTTCAGCAAACTGCTCGATGCTGGCGATGGGATGAAGGGTGTCTGTACCGATCGAAAAAGTCAGCCAGGGAAGAGCGCCGGCGCTCCTGGCAGCAAACAGGGTGACTTGAAAGCGTACGGTCTGCTTATGGCTTTCAGCCAGGCTGACCACGTGATCCAGCCGCGAGAGAAAATCGCGGGTGCGGGTGCGGCTGCGCCGTCTTGCTTGTTGCTGTGCCTTTGCCGAAGCGGGTTCTGTTTCTCCGTTGACATCCACGTAGGCTTCAGGTTTTCCGGCTGGGGTGATGTGTGTGTGTTCCTGTCCGTACGCATCGATGCAGTACAGCAGAACGGCCGCGATGTGACGGCAGAGGCCCCAGTAAGCGGTAAAGGCGCTACATGTGCAGGTGGCATCATATAGTTCACCGTTTCCATCCAGAATAACCCGTACATCATAGACACGGGTTCCTTCAACCTGTGCCAGGACAATACCCTTATCCGGATCATAGCTAAGCCTCTTGACCTGGCCATCGCGGTAATACTGCCGCCCTTTCATGTAGGTCGGTCCATTGGTCGTTCGTTCCCGGATTGTGTCGAGCTTGATCTGAAACATGACTTATCCTTTTCTCCTGATCGGCTGCAAGTCAACGCCTGAAGGACTGCAGGGTGATACAGCCTTCAATTATAGCACAGGTTCAGCAAGAGGAAAAGCCAACGCAGGCAACAGAAAAGAGCGTAATGTCCAATCCATATCAGCAGAAAACGCAGAAAAAGCATGAAAAATAGAGAATAAAGCAGAACTAGTTGTCTAATTTAAATTGTTCTTGACAGAAGCCTGAAGACGGACTAGAATGGGTGAGCGTTGTTTCGAAACCATCAGGCGATGGTGGATCATCGTTGCCGCGGCAGACAGCCTGTTGCGTGGCTCTGTGGAAGCAGGCGCACCAAGATGGATAAACAAGGAAAGATGGAGGGAAGCTGATTCATGAGCACATATGTGGCTAATCCGGCAGATATACATAGGAAATGGTATGTCGTCGACGCAGAAGGGCAGACGCTTGGTCGCATGGCCAGCGAGATTGCCAGAATTCTCCGGGGCAAACATAAACCGTCCTTCACACCGTTTATGGACACCGGGGATTACGTGATCGTCGTCAATGCCGCCAAAGTCAATCTGACTGGAAGAAAACTTGACCAAAAAATGTATCGTTACCACACCAATTATCCGGGTGGTCTGAAAGAAATCAAGTACCGTGACATGATGCAGAAAAAACCGGAAAAGGTTGTCGAGCTGGCCATCAAAGGCATGCTCCCCAAGAACGCGCTGGGACGGGCTATGTTCAAGAAACTGAAGGTGTATGCCGGACCGGATCATGAGCAGGCTGCCCAGAAGCCTGAGATCCTGACTTTTGCCAATTAATACGGGGAGGACGAAAAGAAGATGGCTGTTAAAAAGACTGCAAAAACGTATTTTTACGGAACAGGCCGGCGCAAGAATGCGGTTGCCTGTGTCCGCCTTTATCCTGGACAGGGACAAATTACCATCAACGATAAGGATATTGACGATTATTTCGGACTGGAGACCCTGAAGCTGATTGTCCGCCAGCCCCTCGTCGCGACCAGTTCAGACAACCGTTTTGACCTGGTCTGCAAAGTGATCGGTGGCGGCTTGACCGGCCAGGCGGGCGCGATCCGTCATGGTTTGGCCCGGGCCCTGGTGAGCGCTGATGAGGAAGCTTTCAAAGCGATATTGAAAAAAGCCGGCTTCCTGACCCGTGATTCCCGCATGAAGGAAAGAAAGAAATATGGTCTGAAAAAAGCCAGAAAAGCTTCGCAGTTCTCCAAGCGTTAATGAACTGCACCGCAGCCAGCGGCCGCTGGCTCCAGTCTGGTGCCAGACCTTGTAACGAATCAGGCGCACAACGGACCCGGGCAGCGATGTTCCGGTCCGTTGTGCCTTTTATCGTCCGGAGACACATACCTTTTCGTGGAGGATATCATGTTGCTCTTAACCAATGCTTTTCTGCACCCCGTCAGTCATTCAGCCATCCAGCGCGGTTATCTCTGGATTGATCCGCCCGTAATACGGGCTATTGGCAGCGGTGATCCGCCGGCTGACCTGCTGGCTGTCCATCAAGGCCCTGTTGTGGACCTGGCCGGCAGCCATATTGTGCCCGGGCTGATTGATGCCCACTGCCATATCGGACTTTTCAACGATGGACTTGCATCAGAAGGTTACGACGCCAATGAACATTCTGACCCGGTTACACCTCATATGCAGGCAATCGACGGTCTGTTCCAGGATGATCGCTGCTTTGCAGAGGCGCTGGCCGCAGGTGTGACAACAGTGATGACGGGACCGGGCAGCGCCAACGTGCTGGGCGGTTCTTTCGCTGTGCTGCATACTGCCTGCAACAGCTTTGACACCATGCTGGGCCGCCAGACTGCGGCGATGAAGGCGGCACTGGGCGAAAATCCCAAAAAGTCCTATGGGAAACGGGAGCGGGCACCGGCAACACGTATGGCGAATGCTGCCATCCTGCGGGAAGCACTGACCAAAGCGCAACATTACCGCGAACA
>JAAYLM010000138.1 GCA_012521915.1 Oscillospiraceae bacterium
AACTGACCAAGCAGCCGGCTGTCAAGCGTGACGGACAGGGGTTGGCGCTCATCATCCGACCAGTTGATGAAAGCGACCGTATGCCACTGGCCATCGCGTACGGCTACATCAACAACGCCCGGATAACGCGTACCGGCGAACAGGTCCCGCGGCACCGGCCTGACGGGGATATAAGGCATTAAGTGGCGCAGGACAAACAACCGGTCTTCATCAATTTCCTGCATAGGCTCGGTAGAGCAAACCAGCCCGCCGCCCAGATACTGGTTTAAAGCGACGGTTTTGATTTCCTCCTCATTCAACAAACCCAGGGTCAGATTCATGTCGCGAAACCGTTCTTTACGGCGGCGCAGCATCAATGAATCTGGATCATTGTCCCACCAGTCGTTCATCCAGTAGCGCAGCAGGTTCTGCTTGGTTGTGAAGGGAGCGGCTTTACCGCCTTTTACCACAGTGCTTTTCCACATGCTCAAAACATCGGAACTGGAACGCTGCCCGTCAACAAGACCAATCAGAGGATCATAAAGGCCGCCGCACATCAGAAAATAGGCGTCTTCGCCCATAGCTTCGCGCAGTTGACGGATCGCGTTTCGATAAGCTTCTGTCAGCGGAATATTTTCTGCGTAATACGACCCGGCATCCTGGATGACCGCAGCCCGGGTAAAATCCAGTTTGTGATATTGATAGCCGTCATCACGCAGCGAGCGATAAATCGAAGCCGCCCAGGCTACAGCAGCCGGATTCGTGATGTCAAGAACACGATAATCCTGCCGGTTGACATTGAAGATACAATAATCACCAGCGCGATCACGCAAAAACCAATCCGGATGTTCCGTACAGACAGGTGCCGACTCATGGGCTACGAACGGACTGGTCCAGATGCCGGGGATAAATCCGGCTTCCCGGATGCGCTCAGCCAGTGAACGCATGCCAAAAGGAAACTTCTCATTCGGCCGCCAGTCGCCGAGCGTCCTTGACCAGCCGTCATCAATCTGGAAAACATCAAAAGGGATCGAGCGGGCGGTCAACTCACGCAGATTCTCAAGGCAATCTGTCTCTTGAACCGTTTGGCCGTAAAAATACCAGGTGCAGAAGACAGAAGGAGCCTTGTCTTTTTTTCTGGCCTGATATAGCCGGGCTTTTCGTTCTGCAAATCGCCGTATTTCTGGTTCATAAGACAGAGGCGCACTGATTTCCAGCCATTCACCGGTTTGCCTCGCGCCCGGCTCAAGATAGCAGTTGAACAGGCTGGAAGCTTCCAAAACGGCAAATCGGCCTGCATGGTCCAGAGAAACAGAGCAGGACACCATCTGACGAGCACCGGTGGTGAAAGCCAGCATCAGCAATTGCGGTAAATCCCGGCCTGCCTTGAGCAAGGTCAGCTGGTCACTGAGAAAGCGGTTGCTTATAGCGCTCTCCAGAGCCCCCCCCGACTCCTCCATGCTAGACATGGCATCAGCAAAACGTTCATCAGACACGCCCAGCGTACAGACCGATGGCAGATCATTCTTGTGACGACCCTGGCGATAGAGCATCCAGCCGCTGCTGTCCGCATCGCCCAGAGCCAGACCTCCTGCTCCGGTTCGTAACGGCGACAGCGAATGCAGAAAAACAGGAGACGATGTAAAGTTTTCCACACACAGGCGAACGCTCAAACGCTCAGAAGTCTCCAGCTGCTCCAGTTGAAAAAGCAGTCCTGCCCGCTCACATGCAGCGGTATAAGCGCGTGCTTCACAATCCGGCAGTGGCAACGGTTGCTGCAAATCCGCCATGCATACAACTTGCCGGTCAGGAAAATCCAGAACCATCTTTTCTGCCGAGTCTTGGCGTCGCGCTGCGATCATGGCCGCAGCCTGGAATGTCATGGCAACATCATTCATGCTGTAATTCATATTGAAATCTCCTGTCATCAATGTCTATTTGCTATTGTTGAGACCAGGCATCGCGGGTTAGTATGCAAATGAGTGCGCTCCGTGCATACTCTGACCGCAAGCCCATCTTTCATAAACGAGCGCCAGCAGCCCTGCTTTTTGAACGTTCCATTCAAGTCAGAGATGAAAAAACCAGTTTCCCGTCGTTGAGGCTTTCTGCCTCATACAGAGAAAAACGACCCCCATAAGTACCCGGATCTCCATCAGCTACAAAGCCCGCAAAAACCAAATGGCCGTTGAGTATGGCCGCTTTTGGCACACGCAGCCCATCCGGCCCGATGGTGTTGTCGACGGGGGCTTTCCAGGCATCAAAAGGTTCGCTCGCGATTAAGTAACGCGCTCTGCCGGACAGGCTATAGACAAGATAATAGTAACCATAATAAAAAAAATAATCAGGGCACTCTGGCTGACTTCGATCGCCCATGACAACAAAAGGATCCAGCTGCGTCCAGTGCTCCAGATCAGCAGACACCAGGTGGGCCAGGCAGCCACGCTGCGCAATAGATGTCGTGACCAGCATATGGTACTGGCCATCGGCGCCCCCAAAAACCTTTGGGTCCCTGGCGCTGACTGGTTCATAAGGTGCACTCAGGGAAACGGCAAGGTCGCTTTTATGAAAATGAACGCCATCATCACTGGTTGCACAGGAAATTTTTGCCGGACTTCGATCACTCATGCGC
>JAAYLM010000139.1 GCA_012521915.1 Oscillospiraceae bacterium
CGAAAATCATCTAATGACAAGAAGCATTTGGCACGCGGCCAGTTGAGACAGGATTCATTATGATATTATTCGTATTTCTGTTATAACTAATGTTAAGGGTTGAAAAATCGATAATACATCCAATTATTGATTTTAGAAACATCCAGATAACAATTGTGCATTATAGGTAGAAACATTTGTATCGGATCTATCCGGATAATAATTGTTACGAAGATATTGACTCCAAGTGTCAATCATGTAAAATTAAAGTATATTCATAAGCTTATTCGCAAGCAAAGTGAACTTTGACAATCTTTCGTTGACATGGATGTGACGACCGCCTGATCTTATCTGGACGCTTGATCAGGCGCGAGCAAGCAGCGTAACCGGCCTTGGGCCGGTTTTTTTTGACTTAACGGCATTGCTGAAAGGGCATCAAAGTATTCGGATCAAATGATTCCATTTATGTAAGAGGTCTCAGCTGTTAATTATTATTCCGATGCAATAACTTCTGATGATAATATCAAGAAAACCGATTGCTATCAGATTAATCGATCGCACATTTTCCGCTCATGATACCAGCTAGTAGCATGTAACATCTAAAACTATTCTTTAATCACCGGGTATAGCCGTTTGAGCTTGATGCGTGCATCAGCCGTTTTGAATTGCCAATCTATACCTTTCTGTCGCGCATTCCGCTCGCGACACCAAGTGGAGATCTCTCTGGATACAGTCTCTAGATCGGGTAACCTTCTTGTCGCCAGGCACTGGGATGTCAAAGCGGAGAGTTCACATTCAGCCATGTTCAGCCAACTGCCATGTTTCGGCGTGTAGTGGATCTCAATGCGCGAAGCGATGCGGAAAGCCTCTTCTGGAGCAAATGCGCTGTACAGCGATCCCAATTTATGGGTATTGAGGTTGTCCATCACCAACAGGATCGTATCTACATCAGGATAATCCTCATCGACAAGCCGTTTTACCTGGTGCGCCCAGTCTACCTTGGTTCGATGTTCTTTGGCGTCTACATAGCGGTAGCCGCCCAACGGTTCATTGAACATAAAGATGCTGCAGGTTCCGCGGCGAACATATTCCGAATCTTCCCGAAGTGGTTTCCCCCTTTCCATTGGCATGGCTTTCCTTTTGTGATCGAGCAATTGTAAGGGCTTTTCATCCATACAGACCACGGGACGTTTCGCGTCATAAGGCAACGCATAAACGGTTAGAACATCTTCCATGGCGGCCACAAAATCCCCGTTATGAAGTGCGGGAATGGTCCAACACCGCTTCAGGTGAGGCTTAAGTTCGTTTTTTTTAGCGTCCGGGAGATCGTCATGGGCGAAATTTCCTCAATGTAGTTCAGTTCGACCATCTTGTCTGCGAGAAGCCGGACTGTCCAACGATGGTACCCCTCGGGTGCCGGCGAACAACACAGGGCAATCAGATGCGCTTCTACATCCCCTGTCATCTTGATCTCGCGCGGTCCCATGTCCCGTTTTTTGCGTATCACAACCTTTTCTATATCGCCTTGATGATCGCGATACGCTTTCTTCACCGCTTTGACGGTTGGCAGGCGCACACCGACTTTTTCTGCGATCTCTTTTTCCGTTGCTGGTCTGTGTCCTTGGGCACTGTCTGCTTCCAAAAGAATATGCGCACGTTTGAC
>JAAYLM010000140.1 GCA_012521915.1 Oscillospiraceae bacterium
ACAATCTGAAGGCGTTCATCACCCTGATCTGGTTCGGCTATTGGTTTACAGGCTGAAGCAGTCATCAACAGCAGTAAAATCAACAGGACGACGGTTATTCCGTCGTCCTGTTGATTTTACTGCTGTTGATGACTGCTTCAGCCTGTAAACCAATAGCCGAACCTGATCAGGGTGATGAACGCCTTCAGATTGTCACCAGCTTTTATGTGCTCTATGATTTCGCCAGTAGAATCGGTGGTGACCATGTCGTGGTGACAAATCTTGTTCCGCCGGGTGCCGAACCCCATCATTGGGAACCGGATGCTTCAGATCTCGTGCGTCTGGAAAAAGCGGATCTGTTGATTTTTAATGGAGCAGGCATGGAGCATTGGGTTGAGAAAGTGACCTCATCGCTTACCAACAAGGACCTGGTCATGGTAGAGACAACAAAGGGGCTGTCTTTACTGGCTGCCGGCCACAGTTATGACCATGATGACGATGCCCTCGAAGAAGAAAATCACGATGAAGAGGAAGATGAGGAGATGACAGGCCAGTTTGACCCGCATGTCTGGCTTGATCCTGTTAAGGCACGCCATCAGCTGAACATGATTCGAGATGCATTAATCGCGGCCAGACCTGAATATGCTGCTGATTTCCGGGCAGCTGCTGATCTGGCTGCTGCTGAGCTTACTGCGCTGGACGATGCTTACCGCGAAGCGCTCCGTGATTTGACCCGACGTGAAATCATCGTTGCTCACGAAGCGTTCGCCTACCTGACCGAAGCCTACGGACTGCAGCAGATTGGCATTGAAGGACTGGCTTCTGAAACAGAACCTGATCCGGCGCGCATGGCTGAGATTATCACCTTTGCCCAAGAGCATGATGTAAAAGTTATTTTTTTCGAAGAACTGGCTTCTCCTAAAGTAGCCGAAACCATAGCACGTGAAATCGGTGCGCGCACGGCTGTGCTTAATCCTCTGGAAGGGTTGACTGCGGAACAAATATCGGCTGGTGAAGATTATTTTTCGATTATGAGGCAGAACCTTGAAGCGCTGGTTGGGGCTCTTTCCTGATTCGTACAGAATAATGGTACTGGATAAGTTGACAGCCGTGAGGTGGTCAGACAGAGGTAATAAGCAAAATGTTAAGCAAGGTGGAACAGACGACAATCATCAGTACTGAAGATCTTAGTTTTTATTATGGCCGAACGCCAGTTTTTTCCCGGGTTAGCTTTTCAATGCAACCCGGTGATTTCGCAGCTGTCATTGGCGCCAATGGAACAGGTAAGAGCACACTGGTTAAGCTTTTGCTTGGGCAGCTGAAGCCGGCTACCGGCCGTATTCATATTTTCGGTCAGGAGCAACGGCAGTTTCATGAATGGTGGCGGGTCGGTTATCTGCCACAAGGACATATCCTCACCGCGCAATCCTTTCCCGCAACAGCGCTGGAACTTGTTCAGACCGGTCTCTATCCTCAGATTGGCTTTATGCGCTTCGCACGGCGTCAACACCGGGAACAGGTTCGTCAGGCGCTGGAAATGGTTGGCATGGAGCAGATAGCAGGCAAACTTGTCGGACAGCTTTCCGGTGGGCAGCAACAACGTGTGATGCTGGCGCGCGTACTGGTCGCCAGACCGCAGCTGATGATTCTTGACGAACCGGCAACGGGGATTGATGAGCGGTCGGCAGCCAGTCTATACAGTTTGTTAAGCGAACTGAACAAAGAGCGTAAGCTGACGATCCTGATGATCACCCATGATGTAGCCCGGGTCCAGTCCTACCTAAGCCGTGTTTTTTGTCTGGAAAGCGGCTCCTTAATCGAGCTGTCTCACAGCCAGCTGGTTGATGAACTGGGCCATCGCCACAAGCATCCTGTCAATCCTGAATGTGTCTGTTGTGATCCGATGGAGGCGTAAAAATGGTTTTGTCCATCTTTTCCTATATTTTTATGCAGAAAGCGTTTCTTGTCGGCATTCTGCTGGCCTTGATCGTTCCCTGCATCGGTATTATCATTGTGCTGCGGCGTTTGTCCATGATCGGCGAGGCTCTGGCCCATACATCTCTGGCGGGTGTCGCAGCCGGTCTGATTTTTAACTTTAACCCTGTTCTTGGTGCGATGATCGCTTGTGTTGCGGCAGCGCTGGGCATTGATGCCATCCGGAAAAAAATACCGCGCTTTTCAGAGCTGGCGATCGCGATCATCTTGTCTACCGGCATCGGACTGGCTGCGGTACTATCCGGTTTTGTCCAGAATGCTGCCAGCTTCAACAGCTTTCTTTTTGGCAGTATCGTTGCCATTACGCAGTTTGAACTGTTACTGGTTGTCCTGGTCAGTTTTATCGTTCTGCTGACATTCATTCTGCTGTATAAAGAGCTGTTTTTTATCGCCTACGACGAGGAAGCCGCTCGGCTCGCCGGGGTACCGGTCAAATCCATCAATTTTATTTTCACATTGATGACCGCGATAACCGTTTCGGTGGCTGCCAGAACTGTTGGCGCTCTGATTGTTTCATCTTTGCTGGTCATTCCCGTTGCCTGCGCCATGCAGGTTGCCCGCAGTTATCGTCAGACCGTTCTCTGGTCGATGGCCTTTGCGCTCATCTTTACGCTGACGGGCCTGTTTATCGCATATTATGCCAGACTCAAACCGGGTGGCAGTATCGTACTGACAGGCGTTGCCAGCTTGCTGCTGATCCTCGGTGTCAAAAGGCTGCTGCCGAACCGTCCGACGAAAAGTAATGACCCGCTTGTTCATAACCAGGACGGTATGTTATAAATGAGACAGATTTCACCTTTGTGGCGGCCTGATTGGCCATTCGATGAGGAGGATGCAGCATGTTCAGGAAAGCGGAAGAGATGATCAGGGAAACCAGAAGTCAGATGCGGGGCGGACAAGGAGAAGTAGAGCTTGTCCATCTGTTTCAGGCTGGAGAGTATAAAGGTAAAGCCCGGCTCTTTGTGCGCATCACACTACAGCCTGGCTGTTCAATCGGCTTGCATGAGCATGTTGGCGAAGAGGAGATCTATACCGTGATTCGCGGTGAAGCCGTTCTGACAGACAGCACACTACCGGAAGAACAGATTATGCGACCGGGAGATGCTTCACTGACACTGAGTGGCGAATCGCATGCGATTCGCAATAACGGTCGGGAAACGCTGGAAATGCTCGCTTTGGTGCTTTTAAACGAATGATGTAGGCATGTCAGTATGTGTGGACGTTATTATATAGATCAAGAAGAAGATCTTGCAGAAATGCGGCAGATTCTGGAAGAAGTCAACCGGCGCTTTCAGAATACAGCTGTTCTTGATGCTGTACGGACCGGAGAGATCGCCCCCAGTCATATTGTACCGGTGCTGCGCCTGCATACAGATGACAAACCGCGTGTTGTCGCCGATCTTCTGCAATGGGGGTTTCCTGGTTTCAAAGGGCGCAGCCTCCTGATTAATGCCCGCGCGGAAACAGCAGCAGATAAGCCGACTTTCCGATCAGCTGTAAAACAGGGCCGTGTTCTGATTCCTGCCAACGCCTTTTTCGAGTGGACACATGATACAGCAGGCCGTACCGGTCGAAAAATGAAGCTCTATATGAACGATGAGCCAACTTTCTATATGGCAGGGTTGGCACGCTACTTTCCTGAAGTAGCAGGAATTGACCCGCCAATAGCGCGATTTGTCATCTTAACGACAGCTGCCAACACATCCGTCGCGCCGATTCATAACCGGATGCCCCTGATCATACCTCGTCGGGATCTGCGGGCCTGGTTGAGCAATGAACAAGAAGCACAGAGCTTGCTGTACAAACCGGTCCAACAGCTGCTGGAAGCAAAAGCAGCAGGATGATCCGAGCGGGCAACTTAACCGCAGAACGAACCTTTCTGACCTGCCTGTCGTCTAACGGCAGACAGCTTTTGTTTGTATTGATCCGTTGAGGAGAGGGATTATGTCTGGAGTTTGGAACAAATTAGTGACGAAAACGCGACAGCTTAGCCGGAAAAACCGTAAAACAATGCTGGCCTTTGCGATTCCTGCGTGCATCTTGTTGATCGGATTTTTGACCCGCGGTGTCTATCCTGTTGCTGACCGCAATGTCCTGACCATCGACCTTTTTCACCAGTACGCCCCTTTTCTGGCTGAATTGCAGGATAAACTTCGCAGCGGCGGCAGTCTTTTCTATTCCTGGTCAGGCGGCCTGGGCACTAATTTTTATGCTCTGTTTGCCTATTATCTGGCCAGTCCGCTGAATATCCTGATTGTCCTGTTTCCTCAGACGCACCTGACAGAAGCCGTCCTGCTCTTGGTGATCATCAAAACCGGACTCGCCGGCGCTACTTTTTTTCTGTTTTTACGTGGTGTCTACCGCGAAGAGAATTTCTTCATGGTTGGACTTGGTGCCTTTTATGCTTTGTCAGCCTACGCTTTGGCGTATTACTGGAACATCATGTGGCTGGACGGCATCTTCCTGATGCCGCTAATCCTCCTTGGTCTGGTGGCGCTGGTCCGTGACAAGCGCTTTCTGCTGTATACACTGACCCTTGGCCTGGTCATCTACAGTAATTATTACATCGCTTTTTTCGTTTGCCTGTTTACGGCGTTCTATTTTGTTATGCTGCTATTCCAATACCGGAGCCTGTCCAGACCCGGCGCTTTTTTTTCCACAATCGGCCGCTTCGCTGGATTTTCTGCACTGGGGGCAGGACTGTCGGCTTTCATAGCCCTGCCGACCTATTTTTCACTGCAGCTCACTTCCGCTGCCGGGGATATCATGCCCCGTACTGTAACACACTATTATGAGTTGTTCGATTATATCGGCCAGCACTTTATCCTGTCACCGCCAACCATTCGTGACGGAATGCCAAACATGTATGCCGGTGTCGTTCTCCTTTTGCTGCTGCCGATGTATTTCCTTTCACGGTCAGTACCGCTGAAAATGAAATTTTTCCATATCGGGCTGATCATCTTCCTGATCCTCAGCTTCAATATCAATGTCCTTAATTTCATCTGGCATGGGATGCATTTCCCCAATCAGCTTCCTTATCGTAATTCCTTTGTCTATATTTTCCTGGTCTTGACGATGGCCTATCCTGCGCTCATGAGCCTCAGGGAGTTCAAAGGCAAGCAGATTGGCCTTCTGGCCCTCGCTGGCGCTGTGCTTGTCCTGCTTGCCCAGAAGCTGAACGCGAAAACACCTGAACTGCAGACCCTTTATGTGACCATCGCTTTTTTGGCTGTATATGCTGCAGTGCTGACCCTGGATAGAATCCGGCGCATGAGCCGTAAGGACCTGGCACTGGCCCTGCTTTTTGTTATGATCGCGGAACTGATGGTCAACACGCTGATGACGTTGCACCGCATTGATGTTACAGAGGTGATGTCCACGCGCGACGGTTATATGTCAGGACCCCAGGTAGCAGAAATTCGCGATAAACTGGATGATTTCGCGGAACAGGAGAATGGTGCCTTCTATCGTGTCGAGGTTCTGCCGCCACGTACCATCAACGATCCCTTTATGTATCAGTATCGCGGCGTATCAATTTTTGCTTCTACCATGCAGACAAAACCTGTCAAGCTTTTTGAAAATCTTGGCTTGCACAGCAACAGCATCAACAGCTACAAGTATGAGGCATCGACGCTGCTGCTGGACGCGCTGTTTGGCATCAAGTACATCATCAGGCGTTCGGGAAACCAGCAGTATCAGCTGATGTCTCTGATTGAGGAAACGGATCAGATCAAGGTGTACCATAACCCCTATGCCCTGTCGCTGGGCTATGTCGGCAGCATGGAACTGCGAAACTGGCGCAGCGCGACCGGTGATCCTTTCAATTCACAGAACCGTCTTGTGAAAGCCCTTTCTGGTGTTGATTCTGTCCTGCTCCCTCTGGAAAAAGAGGCAGGAGATCTGGCCAACATGACCTTTAGCAGCACAACTGGCAACTATTTCAGCTATCAGAAGACCAACGCCGGCCAGGAAGCGATCGCCCGTGTCCGGATTAAGAATGAAGCGGATCAGCAGATCTACCTCTATTTTGATATTTCACCCAATAAAGCAGACCGCGGCTATGTCATGCTGGGCGAGGAGCGGAAAATTGATTTTAACGCGAAAAGGGCAACGGTTATTGATCTTGGACATGTTGAAGCCGGCACAGATATCGTTTTTAATATGACATTTGATGCTGCCAGCTCAGAAAGCGGACACTTTGAGCTTTTTGCCTGCGCACTTGACCAGAATGCCTTAAGTCAGGCTGTGGACGTGATCAGGACAAACAGCCTGTCGGTTGATACCATAAATGACACCTATGTGCGGGGTTACGTTGATGTTCGAGAAGATGGGTTTTTCGTACTGACCATGCCTTATGACACTGGCTGGCAGGTTCTTGTCGATCATGAACCCGTTGAAAAAGATGCTCTGGACCATGGCCTGATTGCGTTCCCTGTGACACAAGGAAAGCATGTGGTTGAATTAAAATATACACCCCCCTGGTTTGTCACAGGTCTGCTGATCAGCCTGGGCGCTCTGTTCATATTAATGGTTGTCTGTTTTTTATCGCGCAGGTTAAAGAAAAGCAATATAACACAGACGCAGCAGGTGAGACCGGTGACGATAAGGCAACCCGTTGCAGCTGTTGTGGAAACTGATTTGGATAAAAACGGTTTGAACGTCACGGTAGCAGATGGTGAGGGCACATGTGCCCTTACGGATCCCGGCTTATCAGCCTGTGACAAGAAAAACGCAAGTAGCAACGATGATGTCAATGCCTGAATCTTCATGTGCCGCGTACTTTCTTTATGATATAATCAAGTAAGAGCTGGCGGGAAGAGACGCTCCTGATCGTAGCTGTTGCGGATCTTTCCTGACGCTTTCCCAAAAGAGGACCGGTCAAACCGGTCATTGACCAAAGGAGGCGCTACATGGAACTGGCAAGACAATTTTATCGATGTGAGATTTGTGGTAATCTGGTTGGTTTGATTGAGGACGGTGGCGGTGAACTTGTTTGCTGCGGCGAACCGATGAAACTGCTGACAGCCAATACAACGGATGCAGCCACTGAAAAGCATGTTCCCGTCTGTACACGTGATGGTAACAAACTTCATGTCACGGTTGGCAGTGTTGCTCATCCTATGCTTGAAGCCCATTACATCCAGTGGATCTGTGTGGCTCAGGCCGGCAAGACACAGCGTGCGATGCTGAAACCGGGACAAGCTCCGGCAGCTGATTTTGTGCTTGAAGACGGACCGGCAATTGTATATGAATACTGTAATCTGCATGGCCTCTGGAAGGCAGATGCGTAAAGACGATTTACAATCAGCGGAAAGCGATATAAACGGTTTCCGGCAGATGCAGAAACATTGCCGGAAACCGTTTCTTCACAGTTTGCCCATCCGGTCAGCACAGTGGATATGGTGCTGTAAAGAGCGATGAACTGGCTTTGGCAGGATTTCCATACCGCGAGCTGGCTGACGGTTGTTTTGACAGCGCTTTTTTATCTCATCAGGGTGATCGCTTATTTAGTCACGGCTTTTGCCTTACATCGGCTGTCCGTCAGGCGACGGCTGCTCTATCCCTGGCTGGGGTGGATTCCTGTGATTCGCTACTATCTGCTTGGTCAGCTGCTTGGTCAGAAATTGCAGCTGACCAGGCAGTTGCATATCGTCCGCATCGGCTACATACTGCCATTTCTGGCCGCCTTCATGGTGCTGCTCAGCGGAACGCTGGCAGGCAATATCGCCATGTTGTTGACCGTTCTGCTCAGTTCACTTTGCTACTGCAGTCTGTTTCGCCAGCATCGCGAACAGCGTGCCCTGCTCTACGGGCTGATGGCAGGCCTGCCCTTTCTGGAAATAATCGGTTGTTTTCTGTTGCTCCATCTCAGCCGGCAGGACGCCTCAGACGCTCAGGGTGACGCGACGGTTTTCCAGTAGTGTACTTAAAATGATAACCGCACTGGACCAGTTTCTCGCCACTCCTGAGATACTGGCAAAGCCAACGGAAACAGGCGGCTCTTTTTAGTTCTTGACAGCGAACCGCTTTTTTTTTTATGTTATGAATACAACGTCCCCACCACGCGCAGCCGGTTGGGAGACGACCAACCAGAGGTGAGGAGATACAGCGATGATCATGACAGCAATCCCTGAATATCAGGATTTTTTTGGCGATGACAATCCGGCCGGGCTGATCGCACGCTATGGCAGCCCCTTGTATGTTTATCACGAAGCTATTTTGCGTCGCCGTTGCCGGGAATTGAAAAATCTGATTGATTATGAGCGTTTTACGGTTAACTATTCTGTCAAAGCTAATGCCAACCTTAGTCTGCTGCGTATCATCAGAGAGGAAGGACTACACGCTGATGCCATGTCGCCCGGAGAGCTTTTTATTTTGGGAAAGGCAGGCTTCATGCCGGAACAGCTCTTTTTCGTACCCAACAATGTTGGTGATGATGAGCTTCAATATGCTGTCGACCATCACATATGTGTCAGTCTGGATTCATTGGACCAGCTGGAGCGATTTGGCCGGCTGGCACCCGGCAGTGATGTGGCGCTGCGTATTAACCCCGGCGTGGGTGCCGGCCATCATGTCAAGGTTGTAACAGCCGGCAAAAAAACCAAGTTTGGCATAGCTGAAGAGCAAATCGATGAAGCGCGTGCGATCGCGAACCGTTATCGTATGCGCATCATAGGCGTCAACCAGCACATCGGGTCTCTTTTCATGGAACCGTCAGCCTTTCTGAAAGCAGCCCGCCATTTTTTCAGTATGGCCTTGGCTTTTCCTGATCTTGCGTTTGTCGATCTGGGCGGAGGTTTCGGCATCCCCTACCACAAGCTGGCAGGAGAAGAGCGGTTGGATCTGGCGGCGTTGGGAAGAGGTTTGAACGGGCTTGTCCAGTCGTTTGTCGCTTCATATGGAAAACCGCTGACCGTGAAAATTGAACCCGGGCGCTATATCGTGGCAGAATGCGGTATTCTACTGGGCACTGTGCATGCGCTCAAGGAAAACAACGGCACAACCTATAGTGGAACCGACTTGGGTTTCAATGTGCTGGCCAGGCCTATGCTTTATGATTCCTGGCATGATCTTGTGGCTTATCGTGATGGTCAGCCGCTGGAAGATCTACAAACTAAGTCAGTCACGGTTGTTGGCAATATTTGTGAAAGCGGTGATATCATTGCCGCTGACCGGAAGCTGCCGCCACTTCGTTCCGGAGATCTGCTGGCTGTTCTTGACGCGGGAGCCTATGGCTATTCCATGAGCTCCAACTACAACAACCGCCTGAGGCCAGCAGAAGTTCTGGTTCGAGAGGATGGCTCATCCATGCTGATCAGGTGCCGTGAGACGCTGGAAGACTTGTTGCGCGCGTTCCCTGGGTGATAAGCAGACGGTTGACACTGTTGCAGCCGCTTTCACCATCTGCTACGATAAGGCATAAGCCGCCAGCCTGTTGCGCTGTCACCAGATTCAACGCATTTTGGTCCACAGAAGAGAGGATATACAAAATGGAAAAGCGGTCTGATTATATCAGCTGGGATGAATATTTCATGGGTATTGCCCTCCTGTCGGCAATGCGCAGCAAAGACCCTAACACGCAAGTAGGCGCCTGTATTGTCAACCGGGAACACAAAATTGTGTCTGTTGGCTACAATGGCATGCCGATCGGTTGCAGCGATGATGATTTCCCCTGGGCGCGGGAAGGCGAACTACTGGAAACCAAATACCCTTATGTCTGTCATGCCGAATTGAATGCGATCCTCAATAATGTCGGCTTTAGCCTGAAAGACTGCACCATCTATGTGCCACTGTTCCCCTGTAACGAATGTGGTAAAGCGATCATCCAGTCCGGTATCAGGGAAGTGGTTTATATTTCTGATAAATATGCTGAATCGGATCGTGTCAAAGCCTCTAAACGTATGTTGGACCACGCCGGCGTACATTACCGCCGCTTGGACACAACGCTGCAGAAACTGACGTTATCCTACCGCGAAACCGATATCTGAAAGTACGGGAGATATTCCTCCGGACTGGACACAGAGGCACCCTGCCCGGCAGGGTGCCTCTGTGTTTCTGCGAATCTGCAAGGCTAAACGGCATCTAACATCCTCACAGGGAGCATAAAACAAATGTTCGTTAAGGCCTTGACAAAGAACAGGTGTGGTGCTATATTTAAAAACGAACATATGTTTGCACCGCTATTGCTGGAGGACCAACCTATGCCGAACATCAATCTTTTTTTCTGGATGACCCTTTCTGTCATGGCTCTTGTGGCCGCTCTTCTTCTGATTGCCACACAGCAGGCCGAAGCTGACGCACTCCTGGCTCTGCGCAGGCCTTCTTCCATGGCGGCGGGAAAGCGCCGCAAATCAACCGGCCAGCGTATCCGCCTGACGACTGCCGCCGACAATACAGCTGTTCCAGCTTTTAACGGTGACCGGCAAACCGAAGGACGTCCGACGAGCTTACGTTTTTTCAACATAGAGACCGCAACGCGGGAAGAGGAACCGTACTCAATACCGCGAAACCAGTTGCAGTATGAGTTGCCGCGTGCAGAAAGGTCAACGACCGGAACACAAAAAAAGATGGCAGCTGCAAGCAGCCGCCATCATTGTGCCTGACCTTTGTGCCTTCAATCCTGTTTGACTTGATCCTGGATAACCCGTTCTTTTTTTGACCTTATTTTATAGTTTGTGGCAAACAGAAAAAAGTCGTTGTCTATGGTCTGCAGAATTTCTTCCAATTCACCATCACCCATAACGGTGTTGCGCCCTTCCCGATAGAGCTGATCAACGGCATCACGCATCGCCTGTACGACCGGATGCCTTTTGTCAACAGCCAGATCGTCTTTCAGGCTATAGAAGCTGTTCAGCCAGTGGGCCACACCGGCCAGGCCTGAATGGGAATCAACAGCGACAGTTGCCGGACGGTTGAGGATCGCAGCTGTATCAAAAATATTGTATATTTCTTCGTCTTTTAATAGACCGTCTGCGTGAATGCCAGCCCGCGTGGCGTTAAAATAACGGCCGACAAAGGGGGTGCGTGGTGGAATTTCATAGCCAAGATCCATCTCGAAAAATTCAGCGATTTCTGTGATCACGGATAGATCCATGCCGTCTGTGGTGCCGCGCAGCGAAGCGTATTCAATGCTCATCGCTTCCAACGGACAGTTACCGGTCCGCTCGCCGATGCCAAGCAGTGAGCAGTTGACACCACTGCAGCCATAAAGCCAGGCTGTCGCCGCGTTGGTGACAACCTTATAAAAATCATTGTGTCCATGCCACTCCAACCATGCGGAAGGAACACCGGAATAATGCTGCAGTCCATAGATGATGCCGGGCACACTGCGGGGCAGCGCGGCACCGGGATAAGAAACAGCATAGCCCAGCGTGTCGCATGCCCGGATTTTAATGGGCCGGCCGCATTCTTCGGCCAGTTTCATCAGTTCATTGGCAAAAGGCACGACAAAACCATAAAAATCGGCGCGGGTGATATCTTCAAAATGACAGCGGGGGATGATGTCGAACGCCAAGGCGCTGCGAACGATACCCAGGTATTTTTCCATTGCCTGGCTGCGGTTGAGGTTCATTTTTTTAAAGATATGGTAATCAGAACAGGAAACCAGGATGCCGGTTTCTTTCAAGCCAATGTCCTTAACCAGCTGGAAATCTTTATCATTGGCTCGAATCCAGCTGGTTACTTCCGGAAAGGCGTAGCCCAGCTCCTGGCATTTTCTGACCGCCTGCTTGTCTTTTTCTGTATAGAGGAAAAACTCGCTTTGGCGGATGAGCCCGTTGGGGCCGCCCAGTTTGTGCAGCAGCTGAAAGAGCCGGACAATCTGCTCAACCGTAAAGGGAGAGCAGGCCTGCTGGCCATCACGAAAAGTGGTATCGGTTATCCAGACCTGGTCCGGTGTATTCATCGGCACCATACGATGGTTGAAAGGCACTTTGGGAATACTGGCATAATCGTACAGGTGGCGGTACAGATTGGGTTCTTGGACGTCCTGCAACGTATAGCGGTAGGCTGACTGCTCCAGCAGGTTTGTTTTGCGGCTGAACTCCAGCATGTTATCCCTCCTGTTTTGCAAGAATAATAAAGAAAGCTTGCATAATGTAATTTCACTATTATAGGAGAGCTGTGTCATGGTGTCAACAACGGAAGATGATTTTAACACGCCTTGGCCGCGTGTGATTTTACATGCTGACCTCAACGGCTTTTATGCTGGTGTCGAGTGCTTATACCGACCGGAAATAAGGGATAAACCTGTCGCTGTCAGTGGCGATGCTGCAAATCGGCATGGTATCATTCTGGCCAAAAATGAAATTGCAAAACGCTTTGGCATCAAAACGGGGGAAGCAATCTGGCAGGCTCGCCAGAAATGTCCGCAGCTTGTTGTCCTGACGGCAGACTATGCCCGCTATCTGCGCTATGCTGCTCTGACCCGGAAGATCCTGCAGGATTTCTCAGATCAGGTCGAGCCCTTCGGTTTGGATGAGGCCTGGATCGATGTCAGTGCCAGCGCACGTCTTCTCGGCAATGGACATGATCTGGCTGATCTGATTCGCAGACGTACACGTGAAGAACTGGGCCTTACCTGTTCGGTGGGGGTGAGTTATAACAAGATTTTTGCCAAACTGGGAAGTGACCTGAAGAAGCCGGATGCCACCGTTATCATATCTCCGGACAACTACCGCGATCTGGTCTGGCCGCGTCCGGTTCAGGAGTTGCTCTACGTGGGTCCGTCAACAATGCGCCGATTGAACCGCATTGGTGTCCGTACAATCGGGGCGTTGGCCGGCCTGCGTCTTCAGGATGCCCGCTATCTGCTGGGCAAGTGGGGCGAGATACTCTGGTTGTTTGCTCGTGGTCAGGACGACTCTGAAGTTGGTCGGGGTGATGCCCGTGAAATCATCAAGTCTATAGGCAACAGCACCACAACACCCCGTGATCTGGATACGAACCATGATGTACGTATCGTCCTGACGGTTCTGGCAGAAAGCGTGGCGACTCGTTTGCGCGCCGCCGGCCTGCGCTGCAGAACGGTTCAGATCAGCATTCGCGATAATCGCCTGCTCTCCATTGATCGTCAGCAGAAGCTGGAGCAGGCTACTGATCTGGCCAGTGAGATCGTGCGTCGTGCCTGGACTCTTTTTGAAAGGTACTGGGACTGGACGCGGCCGATTCGCAGCCTTGGCGTACGCGGCTGTGATCTGGTGACTGCCGCGCGGCTGGAGCAGCTGGCGCTGCTGGAAGATCCACATCTGTATCAGCGACAGAAAAATCTGGAGGCGACGATCGACGAAATTCGCCGCCGTTATGGCTATTTCAGTATCCAGCGCGGCCTGATGCTAAGCGACCGGCATCTTTCCGGATTTAATCCCCGGGAGGAACATGTCATTCATCCAGTATCGTTTCCCGGCCTTTAGACGACAGCAAGTCAGATTTTTCTACCTGGAATCACAAAGCAAGCACATCAGAGAAGGGTTGACGTCATCCTTGAAGCGGCAGAAGATGGATCAATACGGGCATATGCGCGTAATAGATGCCAAAAGAGACGAATGATTGACAAATTGTCCGAAATGAAGTAATTTGTGTTGTGAAATATAAACAAGATCATCCTGAGTCTATCAGGAGGAAAGAGGTAAATCATGACACGCAATGCGATCCTCAGATCTCTGACCGTAATGGTCCTCATCCTTGGCTTGCTGATTCTGCCGGCTTGTTCACCACAGGAGACCACCGAAACACCACCTGCCGTGCCGATGCGCATCGCAGCCCTGAAAGGACCGACCGGCATGGGACTGGTTAAGCTTATGTCCGATCATGAAGCAGGGAAAACAGCGAATGATTATTCCTTCTCCATAACCGGAACACCAGATGATATCGTGGCTATGGTCAGCAGCGGCCAGGTTGATATTGCTGCCCTGCCGACCAATATGGCTGCTGTCCTTTATCAGAAGACCAGCAAGAACATCCAGCTGCTGGCCATCAATACGCTGGGTGTCCTTTATATTCTGGAAAAAGGAGATACCGTAAATAGCCTCGAGGATCTGCGGGGTCGGGAACTTTTTGCGACCGGTCAGGGCGCTACCCCCGAGTATGCCATCAATGAATTGCTGGACAAAGCCGGACTTCTGGACGATGTGACGGTCACCTATAAAACAGAGCATGAAGAGCTTGCTACTCTGGCCGCGGCCGGACAGGCTGATCTGCTTCTTTTGCCTGAACCTTTTGTTACCACGGTTCTCAGCAAAAACACTGACCTGCGTATCGCGCTCGACTTGACCAAAGTCTGGCAGGATGCTCACCAGGGAGATAGCCAGAGCGAACTGGCAATGGGTTGCATGATTGTCAATAAAGCGTTTGCCGCTGAGTATCCGCAGGCAGTCGCCACATTCCTGGATGAATATAAGACTTCTGTTGATACCATCAATCAAGATCCGGTTACTGCTGCCGAATGGGTTGTGCAGTATGAAATCATGGGCAGCGCTGCTTTGGCGGAAAAAGCTATTCCCAACTGTCACATTGTGCTGATCCAGGGGCAGGAGATGCAGCCGGTTCTTGACCCGTTTTATCAGGTGCTTTTCGCCGCCAACCCAAAATCCATCGGCGGCAGTATGCCTGACGCAGAATTCTATTATGTGCCCTGAACCGAGCATCTAAGCTGTTTTACCCGCTCTGGCCGGATCTGATATAATACGCGCAGAAACAGGTGCAGAGCCGACAACAGTATGTTGGACGGAAGGGGACAAAGCCCATGAACCGGATAGCAGGTCATGAAGAACACAAGGACCGCGCGCTGCCTGCAGAGAAAAAACATCTGCAAGGCTATTCCTGGCTGCCGGTCTTGCTGATCTGGCTTGCTATCTGGCAAGTTGCTTACCTGTGGGTGGGGCAGGATCTGCTGCTTGCTTCACCCCGACAGGTTCTCATGAGCCTTGTGCGTCAGGTTGCACAAACAGCGTTCTGGAAGACTTCATTGTATTCTTTGTTGCGTATTCAGGCTGGTTTTCTTCTAGGCCTTTTTTGCGGTTCTCTGCTGGCCGTGCTGACTGTGCGTTTTATTTGGCTCAAAAAGTTTTTCCATCCTGTTATCAGCGCGATCCGCTCAACACCGGTTGCTTCTTTTATCATTTTAGCCCTGGTGTGGATGTCTCATCAGAGCGTGGTTGTTTTCATCGTGTTTCTGATGGTCTTGCCGATTGTCTGGGGCAATGTCGCTGAAGGTATCGAGAAAACCAGCCGGCAGCTTCTGGAAATGGGGCAGGTCTTTCGCCTCAGCAAACTGGATACCGTGCGCTATATCTACATACCCTCGATCGCGCCATTCTTTACAGCGGCTGCGACAACCAGCCTCGGCCTTGGCTGGAAAGCGGGCATTGCAGCGGAAGTGCTCAGCCGTCCGCCCCTTTCACTGGGCGGAAGGTTGTATGATGCCAAGATCTACCTGGAAACTGCCGATCTGCTAGCTTATACGGGTGTTGTCATTGTTATCAGCCTAACGCTGGAGCGGCTCCTGGTGTTGATTTTTCGTTCCGCGGGACGCTATTTTCAACTGCATGGCCTGACCGGCAGGAAAGCGGAGACAGACTCATGAGCATTGTTCTTGAACAAGTTCGCGTGGTTCTGGGAGGCAAAGTCATTCTGGACGGACTTAACCTGACACTGCCTGATCAGGGCATCGTTGGCCTCTTTGGACCATCCGGCTGTGGCAAGACAACTCTGTTGATGACCTTGTGTGGCCTGATCGAGCCCCGGGATGGCAGCATAACCGGGAGCCAGAACTTGCGGCCGGCCATGGTCTTCCAGGAGGACCGGCTGTTACCCTGGCTGACGGCAGGGGATAACCTGAACATAATCTTGCGTGATCAGGAGAAAACGCAGCTTTGGCTCGAACGGATGCAGCTTTCTGGTTCTGAACAACAGCATCCGCATCAGCTGAGCGGAGGGATGAAGCGGCGGATCGCCCTGGCACGCGCGCTGGCCTGTCCGGCTGACCTGCTTTTGCTGGATGAGCCATTTAAAGGCATGGATTTGCACCTGAAAAAATCGATTTATCCCTGGATCAGAAAGGTCGCTGAAAACATCCCTGTTTTGCTTGTGACACATGACCAGGAAGAACTGGCCTGCCTGGCCGATCAGGTCTGGCAGGCCGATGGCCCCCCGCTTAAGCTGCATGCCTGATTTTGATCAGGCCTTTCCGTTCATAGAACCATCCAGTCCCAGTGAGGCTGCAGCTTTGGTCATGCCGTTTATGGTTTCCTGCAGCACCCGGTCCAGTTCCCACCCAAGTGCTTCGGCGCCCTGCCGGACAACATCACGATTGACACCTGCGGCAAAAGAAGGTGTTTTAAATTTCTTTTTCAAAGACTTAAGTTCCATATCCAGGATACTGCGTGAAGGACGCATCAGAACACTGGCCGTAACCAAACCGGTTAATTCATCAACGGTGTAAATGACTTTCTCCATGTCACTTTCTGGCTTTATGTCAGTGCAAATGCCATAGCCATGACTGAGGATCGCCCGCAAAAGACGTGGTTCCAGATCTTTTCCCTTTAAAATTTCCGCAGTCATCTGACAATGCTGTTCCGGGTATTGCTCATAGTCCAGATCATGCAACAGCCCGACCAAACCCCATTCATCGGGATTGGCATCCGGGAAAAAACCGGCAAAATGGCGCATAACCGCCTCTACAGCCAGTGCATGCTTCAAAAGGCTATCCTGGGTAACATACTGCCGTAAAAACGCCAGTGCTTCATCACGTTCGGGTATCCAGCTCATATATGACCTCCTGCTTGATGTTCGTGCGCGGCTTGGATCCGCTACATGAAACAGGATACGCCAACCTGTCTTCCTTGACAAGTTTAAGGATAATTAGCCAAATATCACAACATGCAGTAAAAAGGATAATTAGCCAAATATCACAACATGCAGTAAAATAGAAAAAGCAGACTGCGGCAGATCGTGTGTCCAATAAAAGATGCACCGTCCGATTTAGCGATAATCCTGATAGGCCGGTAAACGGCAAAATATGGTTCGAGCGTGAAAGAGAGGAAGTATCATGACTGAAACAGCACAAGCATCTGAAGGAAAAAAGATCGAACGATCCGATATCAGCCGGTTGGCTGCCAGGATCAGGGAGAACATAAGCGCGGTTATCATTGGCAAGGACAAGGTTGTTGATCTTATTTTGACCGCGATTTTTTCCAGCGGCCATGTTCTACTGGAAGATGTGCCTGGCACGGGCAAGACCATGCTGGCCCGTTCCCTGGCAAAATCAATTGACGCGACATTCAACCGCATTCAGTTCACCCCGGACCTTCTGCCATCAGATCTGACCGGCATTCATTTTTATCACCAGAAGTCAGGTGAGTTCATCTTCAGGGCTGGTCCTGTTTTTACAAATATACTGCTTGCCGATGAGATCAACCGCGCGACACCACGCACCCAGTCGAGCCTGCTGGAGGCAATGGAGGAACGCCAGGTTTCAATTGACGGCCAGACCCGCACGCTGTCTGAACCGTTTTTTGTCATAGCAACTCAGAATCCTGTGGAGACGCAAGGCACATACCCGCTGCCGGAAGCTCAGCTAGACCGGTTTTTTCTGCAGCTGCCGATGGGCTATCCGGAACGCAGTGAGGGTATGGAGATCCTGCGACGTTATCTGGGCGACAATCCACTCAAGCTCCTGGAGCCGGTTTGCCAGAGCGATGATATCCTAGCGGCAAGAGAGCAGATCAGTAACATTTTCGTACATGACTCGCTGCTGGAATATATTATGCAGCTGACTGAAGCCACGCGGAATGATGACAGTGTGTCCATGGGTGTCAGCCCCCGCGGCAGCATCGCGCTCATCCGCGGTGCCCGATCTCTGGCGGCGATCCGCGGCCGCAGCTATGTCACACCCGATGACATTAAAGAACTGCTGGTTCCCGTTTATGCCCATCGCCTGATTCTAAGAGGCAATGTGCGCAGCCGTACCCAGGCAGCTCAGGAATTGATGGAAAATATCGCTGAAAGCCAACCAGTGCCCTCGGAAAACTGGACGGAACAGTAAGATGGTACTGATCGGCATACTTGTCCTGTTTGTCGTGCTGATCACCTTGCAACGGGTGGTTTACAGCCGGTTCTGGTCGCGAAACCTGTCTGTTGATCTGGTTTTCTCTGCCCGGACCGGCATCGAAGGCGGTACCATAAAGATGACAGAAGTCATCACCAGCCGTAAATTGCTGCCCCTGCCTTGGCTGACCGTTAAATTCCAGGTGTCGCGCCATTTGGTTTTTCTGGATAAAAAACATGCGACCATCACAGATAATTATTACCGCGAGGACCTTTTCTCTCTGGGCATGTACCAAAGGATCAGCAGAACCTTGGAAATACTCTTGCAGAAACGCGGCTATTACACCATAAAGAGCATAGACCTGGTCAGCAGCGATCTGCTCTTGACCAGAAAACTGGTTGACCATGCCAGCAGCCATTCAGTCATTACAGTATGCCCGCGCCTGATCCCCAGAGAAGAACTGGAAGTGCCTTACAGCCAGGTTATGGGACAGGTGCTGGCCAAAACAGCTCTTTTGCCAGACCCTTTTGAGTTCCGTGGTATTCGTGATTACCAGGGCTTTGATACTTTGCGTTCGATCAACTGGCTGGCGACAGCCAGAACAGGTGCCCTGAAAGTCAATGTGCATGAGTATACAGCTTCTCGAGAGGTTTATATCCTGCTTAATGTTGAACCAGATGGTGCTTTCTATGAAGAGGAACTCATAGAGGAGGGTATCCGGATCGCGGCATCCCTTTGTGAATACCTTGTCCATGACGACGTTTCCTGTGGCCTGATCAGCAACGCACGCGATGTCATCACCGGAGAAAGCATTGACATGGCTGCCGGTCAGTCCATACAGCATATCCACCAGGTTCAGGAACAGCTCGGACGTCTGGACCTTTCTCGAAAACCGGCTGTTTTCGCGCAATTGATCGAGGGCCGCTTTGTATCGGCTGGTGAGGAGCCGGTGCTGCTTATGATATCCCTGAACTGCAGTGAAGAAGTATGCCAGGCCTGGGATTCCAGCCTGTCCTATGGCAGCCAGGGACTCTGGATCCTGCCGCGTTATGCAGACCGTCAGGACAGAGTGCCGGAAACAGAACATCCCTATTTCTGCTGGGAGGTGAAGCGCCATGTCCACTGAGACGCGCCGATCTCCCCATGTTTTAAATCCGCATAATCTGCTGACGGAGATCATGCAGGGCTTGCTGATCCTGGCCACCATCGCCATCCCGGTGGTATACTTCGCTGCGTCAAGCATCTGGCTGATCTACGGCATTTTCCTTTTTGCTTATATCGCGACTGGTTTTATCCGCGCTGTCTGCCGGCAGTTGTACCAGTTTATCCTGCTATGTCTGATGGTCGTTGCCTTGCCGCTTGTACTGCCTCTGCTGCCGGCATTTTCCGCAGACATCTGGCCACGCCTGATTGTTATACCGACCCTGTTATTTTTCTGCGGCCGCGCTTTTTACCTGCGTATCCGCCAGGATGAAGACAAGGTGGTCAACAGCCTGTTCCAGCAATCGCTGGCTATTCTCTATCTGCTGGTCCTTAATTTGCTGGCAATACGCCTTAACCTTACAACACTTAGCCAGGCATATTTTTATGTCTCAATTGTTTATCTGATGCTGGCCTTATATCGCTGGCATCGCCTGGCTCTGGCCAGTCAGCTGCAGCGGTTTCTCAACATGCCCACCCAGCCGGCAGATCGTATCATGCACTTTAACAAGGTTTTGCTGCTGGTTTATGTGCTGATCACCCTGGCTGTCCTGCTGTTGTCCCCATTGCTGCGGATGCATGATCTGCTGCCCCTGATAGGCAGCGGCCT
>JAAYLM010000141.1 GCA_012521915.1 Oscillospiraceae bacterium
AGTAAATGAACATCATGCTCTGTATGCAATAATTGATAGCAATTGGAGCAGTTGGCATCTGCAAACTGCATATGATATAATGGCTCCACAATACAAGACGCCGTGTCTGATCTGCAGCCGATCGTTGGTCCTGTGCGATGCGGCCCGTGAACCCCGTCAGGTCCGGAAGGAAGCAGCGGTAAGCGGTCACCCGCAGGTGCCGCAGGGTAACCTGCGTCGGTTGCAGATCAGGCATGGCGATTTTTCAGGCCGGCATATCCGGAGACCATGCTAAATAGGCATCGTGTTTGCGCAGACTGTTCAGTCTAGCATCCGCTCAGGCGGTGAATTTCCAGGTAACGGCCTAAAGGCCACAGGAGGATAAGATATGGCACATTTGGCGCTGTATCGGGAATGGCGACCGAAAACATTTGATGAGGTTGTTGAGCAGAAACACGCTGTTTACGCGCTCAAACAATCTGTCGCCAGCGGCCAGATCGCCCATGCTTATCTTTTCAGTGGCACCAGGGGGACCGGCAAAACGACCATGGCAAAAATATTTGCCCGGGCGATCAATTGCCTGCAGCCAGCCGATGGCAACCCCTGTAATCAATGTGCTATCTGCAAAGCTGCTCTGGATGGCAGCTTAATGGACATTATTGAAATGGACGCTGCTTCCAACAACAGTGTCGACAACATCAGACGCATCTGTGACGAAATTGTTTTTATGCCTTCACAAGCGCGTTACAAGGTCTACATCATTGATGAAGTGCATATGCTGTCAGCCGGAGCGTTTAACGCACTCTTGAAGACACTGGAAGAACCGCCGGCCCATGCTGTCTTTATTCTAGCGACCACAGAAGCGCATCGTATTCCGGCGACCATCCTGTCACGCTGCCAGCGATACGAATTCAGGCGCATACCGGTTGACAGCATGGTTGCTCGATTGCAACAAATCGCAAATGATGAAGCGATTAACATACAACCAGAGGCTCTGCGGACCATAGCTTCGCTGGCTGATGGTGCGTTGAGGGACGCCATCAGCATATTGGACCAGGCACGCAGTGCTTTCCCGCCGCCAGTCACCCATGACCAAGTCCTCAGTCTGGTTGGTGTGGTGCGGGACCAGTTCCTGCAAACCTTCGCGTCAGCATTGCTTTTTCACCAAGTAGACACATTGCTGCAGCTGATTGACCAGTTGATTATGGATGGCAGGGATCTATCTCGATTTGTCACAGATCTGGCACAGCATCTGCGCAACCTGCTGGTTTGCCAGGTTACTCGTGATGATACATTACTGGTCCGGGTCAACTCAGCAGCGCTTGCTGAGATGAGGCAGCTGGCTGCTCAGATTGAACGCACGCGTTTATTGGCATTGATCCGTGGCCTGTCTGCCTTGCTGTCTGACTTGCGCTGGGCAGCCGATGGGCGGACTGCTCTTGAGATTGGCCTGATTCGCCTGACCGGTCTGGATCAGGCGGCTGATCAGCCGTCCGCTGTCCGTGACGGGAATACTGGGACAGCGAGGACACCGGTGAAGCTACCGCAGCCTGCAGACCGACAGCTGCCAACAGCACAAGACCACACGGATCAATCAATTGAAAAAAGCGAAAAAACAGGACAATCAAGCGTTTCTGAGCAGGCTGTTGCAGCCCCGGCAACAGTGCCTGCAGCAACCAAGTCGGTATCAGCTGCTTTAAAAGCAACTGAGGCCGATATTCCTTTGCCTGAGCCACCGCCCGAAGAGCCTGCCTGGATTGATGATTCTGTAGCAGAGCAGGTCACTGTCAAGCGTACACAGCCATCTGCCGGCCAACGAAGCCTGGAAGGTATCCGTGCGCAACCGCAACAGAATGGCCAAGACGCTGAGCAGGCCAGTAAAGAACCTGCTGCAGAGACTGTGATGAATCCGGAAGGGAAACCGGTCTCCAGCCAGAATCTGGCCAAGGAGGCAGCTGACACGACCGCCATCTGGCAACAGGTTCTGGATAAACTGCAGGCAGCCGGGCACATGGCTTTATATTTATTCAGCAGACCGGCAAAAATAAGTTTGTGCCAAGGGGTTTGTCAGATCGTTTTTAACGAGGCGGATACGGTGCACTACCAGGAAGTCAGCCAGCCGGCTTCTCTGAAAATCATCCGTGATGTGATTCACGAAATTACCGGTGCAGCGTGGCAGATACAAACATTGCAGCAAAAAAAACATGAACAGGCCGACTGTTCGGAACATACTGAATCAAGTTGGGTTGATCGAGTAAAAAAAACAGCCGGCCAGCTAGGCATACCGATTGAATTGGAGGAATGAGCAGATGGCAAAAGGACGTCGGGGCGGTTTCCCGGGGAGCATGGGCGGTCCGGGAGGCGGCGGCATGAATCAGATGATGCAGCAAGCCCAGCGCATGCAGCGGGAGATGGCAGAAGCCCAGGAGGAAATCGCCGCCATGACCGTTGGCGCTGAAGCTGGTGGCGGTGTTGTGCGGGTAGAGATAAATGGCGAGCGTCATATTATTTCGATGAAAATTGATCCGGATATCCTCAAACCGGATGATGCGGAGCTTTTACAGGATTTGCTGATGGTTGCAGTCAACGAAGCACAAAAGCGCTTTGATGCGCTTTCTGAAGAACGCATGAAAAAAGTGACAGGCGGATACAGCCTGCCGGGTTTCTGATGGCCCGCTATACGCCAACAATTGGCCGTCTGATCGCTGAACTGGCCAAACTGCCCGGCATTGGCAGCAAAACCGCTCAACGGCTTGCTTTTCATATTCTTGCCCAACCCAGTGAACAGGTCCGTGCATTGGCTGAAGCGCTGCTTGAAGCACGGCAGACAATCCGGTTTTGTTCTGTATGCTGTAATCTGACCGAGCAGGATCCATGTGAGATCTGCAGCAACCAGGCCCGGGACCGGACAATGGTCTGTGTGGTGGAAAATCCCCGTGATGTCGCTGCCATGGAGCGCATGCATGAATACAAAGGTCTGTACCATGTACTGCATGGCGCCATATCACCTATGCAGGGTATCGGTCCGGATCAGATTCGCTTACGGGAGTTGTTGGCGCGGCTTCGTTGCGACGATCTCATTCACGAAGTGATTCTGGCGACCAATCCGACCGTCGAAGGAGAGGCAACAGCCCTTTATCTGGCCCGGTTGCTCAAACCGGCGGGCATTCTGACAACGCGCATTGCCCATGGCATCCCAATGGGCGGCGACCTGGAATACGCGGATGATGTCACTTTATCCCGAGCCTTGGAAGGGCGCCGTGAGATCGGCTGATGGTGCAAATTAAACAGGAACATAATCCGAATCTTGGAAGGGCGCCGTGAGATAAGCGGTCAAGCCCAAGGCCAGTTTCCGGAGTGCCGATAGAAAATGGCGGCGATATCCGCCTGGATTTTACGCGCTTCCTGGGCGCTGGCCATTTCTGTCATGACGCACAAGACAAAAGGCTCTTCACAGAAGACGATGCCAACGTCGTTTTCAGTAGCGTAAATGCCATTGGTGCCGATTTTATGGGCAACAGCTATTTCTTCAGGAATTCCCTTGTCAAGACCAAAATCAAAGGTGGTCTGGCAAAGATCATCGATAAGCGGTTGGTAAATTTGCGGATTCTGCGTCCAACGGTGATACAACTCGACGGCATGAAGCGCCAGATCTAGGGCGCAGGTGCGATGGCGTCCGTTCTTAGTCTGACCGGTGTAGTCAGTGTAGGAGACACTCTGCCGGTAGTTGACAGCACCGCTGATCTCACTGAGCCAGGGATTGATGGCATCAATTCCGCCCAGTCGGCGGATGATCATGTTTGTTCCACAATTATCGCTTATGCGGATAGATCGGCGTGATGTTTCCCGGACCGTCAACTGACTGCCATTGGGCAAGCTTTGGATGTTGCCGGTGCCCGATTCATAATCACCCTCGGGATAGGGACGGCTGTCATAGGCCAGCATCTCATCCAGGCTGATTTCCCCTTCTTCAACAAAAGTGTACAGGCGCGTGTTGATGCCCAACTTGATGGAACTTGCGGCTACGAAAGGATCAGTATCATGGTAGCGCCAGGTTTCACCACCGATCAGGTTTTGATAATAGACAGCAAACCGTCCGCTGTTGTATTCAGCGAGAAGACTGCTGACTTCACTGGCTGCAGCTTCGAGGCTTTGGGCACGTTGTGCGGCACTGAGCAATGCCCGGGTTGGCTCAGGTGTTGCCGTTGTTACCGTTGTTGGTTTTGTTGTGGTATCACTGGTCCCTGGTGACTGCTGTGTTGTCTGCGTCGTCGTGCTGTCTGTGGATGGCGTCACCGTTCCAGATGGTTTTCCGGATAACAGAGGGCGCAGCAAAAGAAATATGACAATCAGCAGCAGAATTAAGGCAATCCAAAGGCCCGGCTTGCGCCTGGTTCCGACAGAATGGTACGATTTGCCTGCATTCACCCGATTAACTTGAGCAGTACGAAGACGATCAGGTTGTACTGCCTGTTCGGGACGATTAGTCGGTTTTTGTGTTTTCTTCATGCTCCCTCCGTTGTCTGGGCAGAAATCTGGTTGTGAAAGTCAGAACAGGCCGCTGATCTGACCCTTGGCATCGATGTCGATATGATTGGCTGCCGGATCGCGTGACAGACCGGGCATGGTCATGACATCACCAGTCAGTGCGACGATGAAGCCAGCCCCTGCAGCCAGGCGTATTTCACGTACGGTTATTTTGAAATTTTCCGGTCGACCCAATCTGGCTGGGTCATCAGAGAGTGAATACTGCGTTTTGGCCATACAGACCGGCAGCGTTCCGTACCCCAGCGCTTCAAGGTGTGAGATCTCTCGTGCTGCTGCAGGCGCCAGATCAATGTCCACTGCACCATATATTTTTGAGGCTATTGTTTTCATCTTCTCAGTCAGCCCCATTTCATCTGGATACAAGAGCTGAAAGGATGCTTCCTGTTTTTCAATCAGGGCGACCAGTTTGCGGGCAAGATCCAGCCCGCCTTCGCCTCCGCGGCTGAAAACTTCTGATGGAACCATCGTAACGCCTCTTGCAGCACAGAATTTATCAATTGCGTCTATTTCCGCCAGTGTATCGTCGTGAAAGCGATTCAAAGCGACCACACAGGGAACGCCGAACTGCTCGATGCTTTCCAGGTGCTTGGCCAGATTGGGCAGACCGGCCAAAACTGCTTCAACATTCTCGGCTCCCAGGTCTGCGCGGCCGACGCCGCCATTGTACTTCAGCGCACGGACTGTCGCGACCAGTACAACAGCCTCTGGCTTTAAACCGGCAAAGCGGCATTTGATATCAAAAAATTTCTCGGCTCCCAGGTCTGCGCCGAAACCGGCTTCTGTAACCAGATATTTTCCAAGCTTCAAGCCCAGCCGGGTTGCCCGGATGCTGTTGCAGCCATGAGCGATATTCGCGAAAGGTCCGCCATGGATCAAAGCCGGCGTTCCTTCCAGCGTCTGGACAAGATTGGGGTTAAGCGCGTCTTTCAGTAAAGCGGCCATGGCTCCTGCAGCGCCTATCTGTTCTACCGTAACTGGTTC
>JAAYLM010000142.1 GCA_012521915.1 Oscillospiraceae bacterium
AGGAAATCATCCGGAGGACATGTATATGTCTGCAGCATAATGGCCTCGTTTCTCCGTCCTGGTCAAAGGACAGACCTGATTATGTGGTTCTTAACCTTCTTCACTGATGCTTATCCAGCGTTTTGAAGCCGCGGCTTTTTCTGTCGCGTCGAGAACTTTCTGGCAGATGACACCATCCGCCAGTGTAGCGCTCAGACCGTCATCAGTATCTTGAACCAGGTTAATAAAGGCTTGTGACTGGCTGGCATTGAAACGGGCGGGAGGGACAACGAAATGACTGCCCTGGCCGGTCATATCCACTTCACCTGAGCAGATTTCCAGCGTCTGCTGACCAGAATGATTCATATAACGCAACATTCCGTTGCTGCCATATAATTCGATGCCAACCGAATCGCCGATCGTCGTCGCACACCGGGAGATCTGGTAGGTAACATTCAAACCGCTGCGCATGTCGACCAGCGCGTTGCACCAATCATCCGTTGTTACTTCCGCGAAATCATCAGAATCGAGTTTTTGCCTGCTTTTGATCCAGATGCCGGTCTGTGCGGAAATGCCGGTAAATTCCTCGCCGGTAATAAAGCGGGTCAGATCATACATGTGCGAAGCGAGATCTCCCAGAACCCCTGTCCCTGCTTGTTTTTTGTCAAATCGCCACTCAAGTTTCCTGCCGGGCCAAAGTCCGCTGTCTTTGATACAGCGGATATACCCGTGGTATAGTTTGCCGCAGACACCCTGGCTGATCAGCCATTTCATATAACGGATATATGGCCGATAGCGCCAGGAAAAACAGACATGCCCGACAACACCGGCTTTTTGTGCCAAATCATGAATGCGGGCAGTTTCCGCATGGGACAGGCCCATGGGCTTCTCAACGCTAAAAGGTTTTCCCTTCCTTATGGCTTCTTCAGCGATCGTGCAGTGCAGATTGTTGGGTGTGCAGATGTCCACGGCATCGACATCCTCAGAGGCTATTAAATCTAAGTAATCTGTATAACATTGGCTTTTGTCCAGAGAGCAGATCTCAGCACCCTGATCCAATGCGTTATCGCTAATATCACACAGAGCCGTCACTTTGCCGCCAATCGCAGCCTGGTAACCGGGGATGTGAACACCTTTTGCGATACCGCCAACACCTACGATGCCAATGCGTGTCTGATTCATAAAGCGTTTTCCTCCCACTTATTAGCCGTTCCGTCGTCAGTCTCTGTGGCTTGTCTCTGATCAGGGATGCCTGAAAATCGTTAACCCGTACAGGCTGGCCGCAGAATGCATACTATGGCATTAAGCGGTGTCTCTGCTGAAAGGGCGGGTGAGAAGGGAAACAGGGGAGAACCGCCTGCCAATAAGAGTCTAGCACATAAACATCCTTTATTAAACCTAGGACATATAACTATGGTTGTCAGCCCTCACTGTTCAAAATGCGGAAAACTTCGTATACTGAGACCAGAGAAACGCTTGCCGTCTGCTTGCGCAGCAGCAGAAAGGAATGGGGCATGCCACAGCAAATTCTGCCGCCACGCAAAAAAAGGGGCAAAAGATTAGTCACACAACTTTCCCACAGACTTATCGGCGCTTACTCCTGCTGCGCAGGCTGTTTGACCGCGGAGCAAGCTCCTCAGCCTGTCAAACAGCAGCGCCTGAAAAGTCTACCCGCTGTGCGGGGTGGGAAAG
>JAAYLM010000143.1 GCA_012521915.1 Oscillospiraceae bacterium
CCGGTCGCAGAGGTTTATTCAAAACATGGGTGCGGGATATCAGACCGTAGTCCTTACCCTTATTTGCATGATATGGGACCAAGAGATTCCCGGGGGACGATCTACACCGGACTTGAACAGGGTTACCGATTTGGGTTTGTTGCCTCAACTGACCATCATGCAGGGTATCCTGGATCTTATGGTGATGGCAGGTTAGCCGTGCTGGCTGAGGAAAAGACACGAAAGGATATCTTTTCGGCTATTCTTAACCGCAGAACCTATGCTGTCACTGGCGATAAAATAATATGCCACTTTAGCATCAATGGTTTTCCGATGGGCAGTGTGGTGACCAAAGCGCAAAATAGAGAAATTGATATTGCCGTAAAAGCATGTGATGAAATAGACAAAATCGTTGTCTTTAAGAACCTGACACCATGGAAAATCATAAACGGCGAAATGCTCCCTGATCGACGTACGAAATATGAAAAATATAAGATCCGCATAGAAATGGGATGGGGATATTCTCCTGAGCGATATGATTGGAATGGACAAGTCCGTGTTGAAGATGGTGTCATAAATGCTGTTGAAACCTGTTTCCGAGGCAAGAGCATATTAGCCCCCAAGCCTGGCATGGAAGATGATATGAGCATCAATAAGCTTGACAACAGGATCATAGAAAAAACACCATCACAACTGATTTGGAAATGCAGCACATTTAAAAATCAAACGACACTGCATCCTCAGACGAATGCCATCATTCTGGACATTCAGGGAAATCCTGATACACGTTTGGACATTCAGGTGAATGGGAAAAAACTGCTGATGACGTTACATGAGCTGATTTCAGGAAGTCGTTCGATGCATATGAAGGAATATGTATCAGAAGCTGTTTTGGTCCATCGTGCTATACCCGAATCACGGTATTGCATTCACGAAACGTATATGGATCATAGGGTGGAAAGCGACCATGATTTCTACCATGTAGAAATCCGCCAAATGAATGGCCAGTGTGCCTGGATATCCCCAATCTGGTTCTGTGACCCGGATAAAAAGGCTACATATTGGAAGGGAAAATCATGATAAAGAAATAAGCCAACACACGAAGCAAATATTCAAGGAAGCGAATCATTTTTATGCTCACAAGAAAGCTCGCACGCATCCGGAAGTTGATGTTGAGTCGTAAGGTAAAGGGGGACAACGATGTTGCAACAAGTGAAATATAAAAGTATGCTGGACGACAACAAGCAGGTCAGACGCATCATCCGCTTATTAAGCCGGAGAATAGAAGAAAAGACCGGTTTGCGTCTGTACGAGTCAGATGACAGAAATGCTGACATCATCATTGGTCTTTCACCAGATATAAAAGCTGAAGGATACCGCATAACAGATGGTGACCAGGGTCAGATTATTGTTTACGGAGGGAGTAACCTGGGCGTTTTGTATGGTTTGGGGAAATTACTCCGGGATGCAGATTATGATGAGGGTTTTTTTCAACCAGGAAACTGGCGGGGTATTTCAGAACCGGATGGTGAAGTCAGGGGTATATATCTGGCAACGCATAAGCACAATTTTTATCATGATGCACCGGTCAGCGCAGTTGAAGAATACATCGAGGATCTGACCATATGGGGCTTCAATGCGATTCTTGTCTGGTTTGACATGCATCATTATACGGCAATTACTGATCCAGAGGCGCTTGACATGAGTGAGCGCCTGAAACGTATCTTTCAGAGCAGTCAGGAACTTGGTTTGAAAACAGGTTTTCTGGTTGTTGCCAACGAAGCATATAAAAATAGTCCGGTGGAACTCAGGGCAGACTGGACCAGTGGGCATGATGGCTATGTGGAAACACTGGCATCCCATTACCATAATGAACTGTGTCCCCGCAAACATGGTTCAATAAAATTGCTTAAGGAAATGAGAAAAGAATTTCTGGATGTTTTTTCGGAAACGCAACCTGATTATCTTTGTTTCTTTCCCTATGACGAGGGTGGCTGCACTTGCAGTGATCGTAAACCCTGGGGCGCAAATGGCTATCTGAAGGCGGTTGAAGCTCTGGCCGGCATGGTTAAAAATGACCTGCCGAAGACCAAAATTGTGCTTGGTACATGGTTTTTTGATCGTTTTACAACAGGTGAATGGAAAGGACTGGACGAAAGATTTAGAGAAAGCACAGGATATGCCGACTATATTATGGCTGATTCATATATGCGTTTTGGTCTATTCCCTGATTACCCAATCAAGCACGGCGTGCCGGGTAATCTGCCCATGATAAATTTCACTGACATAAGCATGTATGGCGGGGCTGCTCCCTGGGGTGGTTACGGCACCAACCCCCATCCAGCTCATCTACAGGAGCACTGGGATGTGTGTGGGGATTATGTAACGGGTGGCTTCCCTTATTCTGAGGGCATTTTCGAAGATATGAACAAGGCTGTAGTTGGTTGTTTATACTGGAACAGAAAAACAACAACACACCATGCAATTCAGGAATACATCAAGTTTGAATATTCTCGTGTTTTTGTCAATGAGATACTTAAGATAGTTAATATCTATGAAGATACCTTGCATCGGCAAAGGACAGTAAAGGACAAAGAAGGGAATCAACGTTATAAGATCATTCGTACAAAAGGAATCGATGAAGCATATGACGCCGTAAAAGATATTGACAGCAAGTTACAGGAAAGCGTGAGGAAATCCTGGAGATGGCGCATTTTCTTTTTAAGGGCTGTCATTGACTATGAAATGAAAAAAGATCATTTCACAATGACCAGTCAGGTGAATGAACAAGCTTTTCAAGAGCTTACGGAAATATATTATGCGCAGCGTGCTGAATTTAATGTGGCACCACCAACTAAAAAAGCGAGGAAACGAGCAAAAGGTCAGTTAAAGCAGTATTATAAAGGAGAAAACTGAAATGACAAAAAAACCGAATGTGCTTTTCATTCTTTCCGACCAGCATAATGCAAAGTTATTAAGCTGCAAAAACCACCCGGATGTCAAAACACCCAATCTTGATCGAATGGCCAGTGAAGGTGTGCGTTTTAATCAAGCCATTACCCAGAATCCTATCTGTACGCCAAGCAGGGTATCATACTTGTCAGGACAATATCCGCACAATCATGGTTATTATGGTAACCATGGTCCTAATCCGGGTGGTTTGCCAACGATTCTCGGGCACTTCAGGCAAGCTGGCTATAGGACAGGAGCCATCGGCAAAATTCACTGTCCGGAATACTGGGTGGAAGATGATTGTGATGTTTTTCTCGAAACTTACAGAAAATGCAGCATTGGGGGAGCCGATGAATACGACAGCTACCTGGAATCTAAAGGGTTGACCACTAAAAGAGATGATGGTTTTTTCCCGGAAATCACCGGCCGATACCGTGCAACATGTGATGCGCGCTGTTCCAACCTGGCATATGAAGACACCGTTGAAGGCTGGACAGTGCGCCGCACCATCGATTTTATGAAACAAGCAAAAGAAGAAGAAAAACCATTCATTGTGCAGGCGAGCCTGCCCAGACCCCATACGATGTACACGCCCAGTGAGCCGTTCTGGTCTATGTATGATGAAAAAAATCTGACACTACCGCCCAATATCGGCTATGATATGTCTCTAAAAGCTCCGAATTTTAGAAACATGCTGGAATCGGATAGAACCGGAGAATGGACCATCTTTTATCCGCGGACCTATGAAGCCGGCTTAATGAGAAAATACCATGGTTATCTCGGCTGCGTCAGTCAAGTTGATTATGCTGTCGGAGAGCTTATAGATTGGTTGAAAGATAATCAAATGGAAGAAGACACCATTGTAATTTATGGCAGCGATCATGGAGATTTTGCCTGTGAGCATGGCATGATTGAAAAAGCTCCGGGCATTTCATCAGATGCCATAACAAGGGTGCCTTTCATCTGGAAATGGCCTGGTCATTTCCAGAGAGGAAGTGTTGTTGAAGAAATTGTAGAAACCATAGACCTTTCACAAACATTGTGTAACCTGATTGGTCTGGACCTCATGGAAACAAGTGACGGTAAAATACTGACCGGACTTCTCAAGGGCAATAAAGAGCCTATCCATACAATAGGCGTTACGGAGTTTGCTTGGAGTAAAAGCGTGCGGAAAGGTCAATATAGATATATATATTATCCTAAGGAAATGTTTCCGGAAGAATACCCGAATGGATTCGGAGAGTTATACGATCTGGAACAGGATCCTTGGGAAATGAATAACCTTTATTTTGATGACAAATATGAGCATCTGGTTAAGGAAATAAAAGATGACTTATTAAACTGGCTGATCACAACAACCAGACCGAAGACTGTGCAGACAAAGTTTACCTATAAAGGCAAGCAGGTCGTAATGAGAAACAGAAAGCCGATCAATGCAGATGGCAAACTGAATCCTGCGGCCTTCAAGGAAACATCAGGGAGCAATTATTTGTAATTGACATGGTGAAAGGAAAAGAATCATGCATGAAAAAATTGGTCGGGCTTGGATAAATATTAAAGAAATCATTGCAGGCGCTGTAGATACCTGGACCATTGTCTTTGAAGCCGGTACCTATGGCATTGATGATGGCGGAGAAATAATAATCGCCCGAAGAGATGTTTCAGATTCGGATATACCCCAGTTTGAAAATGCCGTGATGCCGGGATATGTCAAGGTATATGGCAGCTATGAAGCAAAATTAAGGACTCAATATATTCCGGACAAATATAAACGACCCTGGAAAAGCTGCATTAGCATCAAGGTATATGACGGATCACTGAAAAAAGGTGACACGATACATATTCAGTTTGGTGCTTCACCCGCTGAAGGATTAGGCTACATGATACAAACATTCAGAGAGCGCGAGCACCAGTTTAAAGTGCTTGTAGACTGTGCCGGCAGCGGAGACTTTTTTGAACTGGAAGAACAGCCTCAAATAAACATTATCGGCGGATTTGCAGATCATTTGGAAGTTATTCTGCCATCAATGGTTGAACCAGGAGATGAATTTGATGTTTTTGTCAGAGCTCTGGACAGCTGGGGCAATATCGCAGAGAGATATAATGGCGAAGTCATCATCTCGCTTAATAACCGAGATGAGGTTGTCCGCATTGAAGAAGGTATCGGTAAATTGACGAATTTTGTTATTAACACGAAGGGCGTTTATTATGCAGCGGTAGTAGATGTCAACAAAGGGTTAACAGGTCAATCCAATCCAATGAAATGCATGGCTATCTGTTCGTCTGAAAAACTGTTCTGGGGAGACATGCATGGCCAAACACATGAGACCGTGGGCACGGGTACTTTGGATGAATATTTCAGTTTTGCGCGGGATTGTGCATTACTGGATTTTACTGCATGGCAGGGAAATGATTTTCAGGTTACGGATGATTGTTGGAATATGGTCTGTCAAAAAATCAAAGACTACCATGTGCCTGGAAGGTTTATAACATTTCTTGGATACGAATGGTCGGGTAATGTACCGGCCGGGGGTGACTACAATGTGTACTATCTAGAGGATGATCAACCGATTTACAGAAGTTATCGCTGGCAGATTGGGATGCATGATACAGACGGGACCGATCGCAATCCAATATCAGCGCTTTGGGATCAGTTCCATGACAGGAAAGATGTCATGGCTATTCCCCATGTGGGTGGAAGACATGGCAATTTAGACTACGCAGATCCTGAGTTCGTCAATCTTCTGGAAATTCATTCTCATCATGGAACCTTTGAATGGTTTTTTGAGGATGCCTTGAGAAAAGGATTGAAACTGGGAATTATCGCAGCAAGCGATGATCATACCTGCAGACCCGGCTTGTCTTTTCCTACAAGAAAAACTTCCAGAGGATTAGTGTCTTTTGATGTAAAAGGAGGTTATACCGGGATATATACTGATGAATTATCCAGAAAAAGCTTGTGGGAGGCCTTTAAGAAAAGACATTGTTATGGCACAACGGGCGAAAGGATTATACTACACGTAAAATCTGATCATTATCTTATGGGAGACGAATACACAACGAGTGCAATACCCCTGGTTCAAGCTGAGGTCATCGGAACGGATATCATAGATGAGATAGAAATCTTCAGGGGTCTGGATATCATTCATACCTATTCAGGAACATTACCTGTAAACAGAAAGGTCGTTAAATTACAATGGAGCGGCGTCCGGTCAAAAGGAAGAAGCAAAAAATCAAACTGGGACGGCGGATTGTCTGTGCACCATGGTCGAATTGTAAATTATACGACGATGGCTTTTCAAAATTCTGAAAACGAGATTGTTCAGACATCAAACCAAATTCTAAAATGGAAGTCGAACACATCAGGTAATGTGGTTGGTTTGGAAATGGAACTGGATTATAAAGACGATTGCAGGATTGATTTCAGCACAACCGCAGTCAGCTTTTCATTGCATATAAGTGACTTAATGAACGGAGATAAAATCATTCAGGCCGATGGCGTTAACCAGAAAGTAAAAATCGGCATGGGGACCTCTGGGAATCAACGTACGGCCAACTTGGTTATTACAGACCAGAATGTTCAACCTGGCAGCAACCCGTACTGGGTCAGAGTTCTGCAAAAGGATGGGCATATGGCCTGGTCAAGCCCTGTTTATGTTACTTATTCACACGATTTGCATACCCGGAGCAGTGGTCAGCTTTTTTAGCACGGCTACATTATGCCTGTATGAGATTATTATTGTATTGAACCTTTATCAGGCGAGAAATTAAGATAAGAAAAAGAATATCTGAATTTACGGGCATCGACGAGATGAATGTCATGGTTTCAGCTTCGCACACACATACGGGCGGACCGCTCTACAACTCATTTGAATCGTTACAGAA
>JAAYLM010000014.1 GCA_012521915.1 Oscillospiraceae bacterium
ATAATCAAAACAAGGGGCGTGCATGATGAAAACCTGGATGCTTGCCACATAAGACAGATACACGCATAATAACAGGTGTAAACACAACCTCCGGTGACTTAAGTCACACATCCTTCGAGGTGATATTCATGATGCAGATAACGATCCTGCTGGAAAACCTGGTTCAGCAACGTGGCCTTACAGCCGAACATGGTCTCTCTTTATGGTTGAACTGCAATGGCTATAATGTGCTCTTTGATGCCGGCCAATCTGATCTATTCTACCACAACGCATTGAATCTGGGCATCGATCTGTCCCAAACCGATCGTATTGTCCTCAGCCATGGACATTATGACCATGGTGACGGCTTCCGTTTTTTTCCGCATAACGCTGCGGGAGGCTGGCCTCGTTTTTTCGCCCACCCTGCTGTTTTTCAGTCCCGGTTCTCCACGAACAAAACCGGTGAGCGAAAAAGTGTCGGTTTGGCCTGGCAACCGGATCAGCTGCCCGGCCTGCAGAAGCACCTGATGCTGCATACAGGAATCATGACCATTGCACCTGAAACCTGGGTTTGCACCCACATATGCGATCAGGTCGATGACCAGCAACCAACCCCGGGATTTGAGATTGAACAGAACGGCCAATTGGAAGCCGATCGGTTCTGTGACGAGCAGATCTTAATCAGCAGACAAAAACAAGGACTTGTCATTGTTACAGGTTGCAGTCACCCTGGGCTCATCAATATTCTTCAATGTGCCCATCGGCTTTTTCCCGGGGACCGGATCCATGCACTGATCGGCGGTTTTCATCTGGCTGCTTTGAGCGATCAAGAGCTCATGGGGATTGCCAATGCGCTCAAAGCTTTTTCATTTGACTTGATTGTACCGCTGCATTGCAGTGGTCTATCAGGCAGATGCGCGCTGCACAGCGCCTTTCCTGATCGTTGCCTGCTTCTGAAAACAGGTGATAGCCTTGCTTTTAGCTGACTTCCTCAGCTTTTTTCCGGCAATCTGCGTCAAACCAGAAGGTTGTAACGCCATCCTGGCTGGTCACACCGTAGGTCGACTGATGCTGTTGCAGAATGCTCTTGACGATAGCCAGACCCAAACCACTCCCTCTGATTTGCCCCTTCCCTCTACCTGCCTGATGAAATCGTTCCCAGATATGCGGCAATTCTTCAGCGGCTATCGTTATCCCCTTGTTGCGTACCAGAATGCGGCAACGTTCCTGATCCAACTTCCAGGCGAGAATCTCAATCTCACGCTCAGGGTCAGCATGATTGATCGCGTTATTCATCAGATTATGCATAATCTGGGTTAGGCGCAATGGGTCGAACAGTATGCTGACCTCATGACAATCCAGCTTGACACGCAATGAAGCTGCCTGAAGCTGCTGCTCATAATGAAGTATAAAATGCTCCAGGAAGGGCTTCAGGGGTATCAATTCCTTTTCTGGTTTTTCAACGCCCGCCTGTAATCTTGAATAATCCAGAATGTCACGAACAACAGCTGTTAAAAATGCTGCTTCTTCAGCAATGATTGTCAGCTGGGCTCCGCGTTTCGTTTCATCTGGCCAGGTGACATCGCGAACCGTTTCTGCATAACCTTGTATTACAGCAAGCGGCGCGCGCAATTCATGTGAAACATTGGCAATCAAAGCTTTACGCAAGTGGTCTGTCTTCTGCAGCTCTTCACTCAAATCATTAAGAGCCTCGGTCAGCTGGCCAATCTCATCCTGGCTGGACACGGGAAGCTTGACTGCCAGCTGTCCCGTGCTTAACTCACGCGCAGCTGCCGTGACCGCTTGAATCGGACGGGATAGCCGCCGGGACAAAAAGATAGCCAGAAGGCTGGCCATGAGCAGTAAAACAGCGGTGACGATCCACAATTGATGCCGGAGAATCTTGGCTGCTTCATCTACATCCGCCAGCGCGATCACCGCGAAAAAAAAACGTTCTGAATCATCTGTCCGCCCCAATAAGGCATATCGACCTGTCCTGGCGGCGTTGTCAATATAGGAAACCTGCCCGTTTTTCAATTCCGGTATTGCCGCGCGGATGGACCTGATCATCATACCCATCATGGGCAACCCCTGGGAACGGTAGATAATTTCACCGTTGCGCCTGGTCACCACCAGGTTGATATTCAACGCTTCAACCAGTTCGTCGTATTCGAGACGTTGCTGGTCGATTGCCCCTTCTAATGCCTTATCAACCGATTGCAGTCGCTCGTTTAAGTAGCTGTCCCGCAAAACACCAGCCTGGATCACCCAGAGAACAGCAACCGTTAAAAAAGCCATGGCTATATATCCCATAAAAAGCTTTTGCCCTATCTTCATTTCTCCACCTTACATCCTTTGCGATACAAGCAGGCCACAACGCAATCTTACTATAGCTGTTCTTTTTTGGCTTCTGGTTCAAAACGATAGCCGGTTCCCCAGACGGTTGCGACCAGGCCGCGATGGTCTCCCAGTTTCACTCTGAGACTGCGGATGTGCGTATCAACGGTGCGGGCATCACCGAAATAATCATAGCCCCAAATCTGGTTCAATAGCTGGTCCCTGGTAAAAACCCGATCAGGCCGGCTGGCCAAAAAGGTCAGCAGGTCATATTCCTTGGGCGTTAGCGCCAGTTGTTCGCCTGACAGGGAAACACGATGGGCAGCTGTGTCAATCTGTAGTTCCTGATAACGCAAAACAAGCGATTCATCCATTTGTATGCCAGATCGTTTCAATAAAGCTTTCATGCGGGCAATCAGCTCACGCGGACTGAATGGTTTGCTAACATAATCATCAACACCAAGCTCAAATCCGAGCAAACGGTCGTATTCTTCGTCTCTGGCAGTCAACAATATAACAGGGACCTGGCTGGTTCGGCGTATTTCTTTTAAGACTTGCCATCCGTCCAGACCGGGCATCATAACATCCAGAAGAACCAAGGCGTATTTTCTCTCGTTTATGGAACGAAGTGCTGTCTGGCCGTCAGCTGCTTCAAAAAACTGCCAGTCCTCAACCTGGGCATATTCACGAATGATCGTGCGGATATGAGGATCATCATCAACCAACATAATATCGATCACTTGGCAACACCTCAAAACAAATATCAGGAATCAAATGGTTCTTTACATCTCAATACTAACAATAAAAAGTGAGAGATTTGTGTGTAAGCATCATTTTTGTGAATGTAAGTTTTTCTTTTTCAACATATTTTCCATACATCTGTATTTTATGATTGAATTGTCAGACAAGCAAAGTATTTCTATTCTCGTCTGAAACAAAGGAAAGGATGATACAATATGAAACGGAAAAAATTGTTTCTTTCAATGCTGATTGCTGTTTCTTTAGTGCTGGGACTTGCTGTGGTCTCGTTCGCGGCAACAGATTGGAAAAAGCCTGCGGAAATCCTGTCTGACCTGACCGGACAACCCGTTGATGATATCCAGGCAGCCAGGCAGAACGGGGAATCCTATGGTCAACAAGCGGTATCAAAAAATGTCCTGGAAGCTTTCAAACAGGAACATATTGCACAGGTTAAGACCAGGCTTGAAGAAGAAGTCGCTGCCGGTCGTCTCACTGATGATGAATCTGATCGTCTGCTAACTGAACTGGAAACGCGTGCAGAAGCATGTGACGGGACAGCGCAGAATCAAGGTCAGGGCGGCTTGCGCCTTAAACTTGGCGGATCTGAAAAACAGAACAGGAACAACCTGGGCGGTGGTTTCGGTGGCGGCAGGTTCGGCCAGGGCAATAGGCCTTGACAACCTTCCGGGCAACTGCGTAACATCTCTATTGGCTCTACCTCGTTAAGCCTTGTTGCGTAAAGCTGATAAGTCGCGGGGGAAAAAATGACACGTTACTGAAAGACTCCTGAAACCGCAGCGGTTTCAGGAGTTTTCAGTTTATCAAATGAATTTTTTAGCCTGTTAAGCCAATGAGCGCGGACCAGGAGCTTTAACAACAAATAGTTCTGTAACAGCATCACCTGTATTGTTAACCCGCATCTGTGTCTTATACGGAATCAAGATCACATGGCCGGCTTCATAGGTGTGCGCTTCTTGCTCGTCAAGCTGCAACGTAATTTGCCCACGTGCGATAATCATATAAACAGGCGCATTGGCGACATGATCTGGTAACCCTGTACCCTTGGGCAAAACCATGTGGTTGACAGCGACAGCTGCTTCGTCAATCAACCGTTCAATCACTTTTTCATCTGTTTTTGTATAAAGCACTTGTTTTTCCAGCATATAAGCCTCCCTCCAGACGGACGCATCTGCAATTCGCAGTAACCTGAGATGCACGAAGCGACACGTTGTCGTCTTATACATTATATACACAACTTACCCACCCCGCACAGCGGGTAGACTTTTCAGGCGCTGCTGTTTGACAGGCTGAGGAGCTTGCTCCGCGGTCAAACAGCCTGCGCAGCAGGAGTAAGCGCCGATAAGTCTGTGGGAAAGTTGTGTTATA
>JAAYLM010000144.1 GCA_012521915.1 Oscillospiraceae bacterium
TCGTTGGACATTACCGCCATAAGAGAAAAAATAACAAAATCCACTTTCAAGGGCGTTTTTTCATCCCACTGATATACTTTTACCATTCACAGAATGCCATTATTGGGTGATAATCATGTTATCAGTTTATCGCCTTGCCATTTATGGCAGCGGGGAGGCTCTGGCAATGGAAAAAAACAAGCAATTGATGTGGTGCTATCTGATGCATCTTGGTTACAACATGTGGCACAGCGCGGACAGCCACCTGGATACAAAATACGGCAAGGCGTCTACTGTCCTGCGTTTTGATCTTGATGCATGGAACGCGATTATCGACAAATTGGCCGCGTCCGGATTCAACACGGTTGTTCTGGATCTGGGCGAGGGTGTGAAATACGAAAGCCACCCGGAAATTGCCGCCCAGGGCGCCTGGAGCATTGATTTCTTACGGTCGGAACTCAACAAACTCAGAGCTAAAGGCATTACTCCCATACCAAAACTGAATTTCGCGACGACCCATGACGAATGGCTGGGAGAATATTCACGCCGCGTTTGCACACCTGAATATTACCAGGTATGCCGCGACTTGATTGAGGAAGTTTGCGATGTTTTTGATCAGCCTGAGTTTTTTCATCTGGGCATGGATGAAGAATTCACAGAAAACCAGATTCACCTGCACTATGCTGTGATCAGGCAGTTCGATTTGTGGTGGCACGATATGTATTTTTACATTGAAGCCTGCGAACGAAAAAACGTGCGTGCTGCTGTCTGGTCTGACTGCGGCAAGAAAAACATTGCGGAATATGTCGCCAAAATGCCCAAATCTGTTCTGCAGACCAACTGGTATTACTGGAATTACTGGGATGATGTCCAGGCAGACTACATCGGGATGGATGCTTTCCAATACAACGAAAAGCAGATTCAGGGCTACAAGACACATCTGGACCTGTTTCCTGCTCTGGAAAAAGCTGGTTTTGAGCAGATCCCATCGGGCAGCTTCTGGAACAATGATGTCAATTTTTACAACCTGACACGATACGCACAAAAACTCATCAGCCCGGAAAGACTGCGCGGATTCATGCAAACCGCCTGGCTGCCAACTGTAAACGAAACCCTGTCTGAGCATTTCCGTTGTATTGACGTAGCCGCCAAAGCCATAAACAAGGACTGACACAGCTTTTTCCATCCCGCGAAGCGGGTGGCCTTACAGACGCTGCTGTCTGACAAGCTGGCTGCTTGCTCTGCGGCCGGCTACCCTGTGCAGCTGGAAAAAACGCCCAAGACCAGTAGACAGATTTTTTGCGAACAAGTATCGGGAAAGCAGAGAAGGGGTGATCGCTATGAACCTCATGAATGAATACATTCATCTTTTTGACCGTGACTGGAAATTTCATCTGGGTGTTCCCGCGAGTGGCGTGCCCTGGCGCCATTTCTGGAAGGCCGGCTACACGATCGGACCTGCAGCGCGCCAGTATAACGACACAGCATGGCAAACAGTCGATTTACCACATGACTGGGGCATGGACCTCGATTACGACTATACTGTAGATATTCATCATGGCGCTCTCCCCATAGCAACAGGCAAGAAGAAAAATGCCCATGGTTTTTACCGCAAATCATTTGAGGTGCCCGCAGAATGGTCGGAAAGCAACATTTCTTTAGTTTTCGATGGTGTTTACCGTGATTGTGAGCTTTGGGTCAATGGACAGTACGTCACACGTAATGTTGCCGGATATGTCGGTTTCAATGTTGATATCAGTGATTTGCTGTTTTATGGAGAGACCAATAACATCGCTTTACATGTAGATGCATCCCAGCAGGAAGGCTGGTTTTATGAAGGGGCTGGGATCTACAGGCATGTCTGGTTACGCGTGATGCCTAGTGTTCACATCATACCAGAAAGTGTTTTTATTCATTCAGAAATCATAGATGGAGACGCCATCGTTTCGTGTGATTTTACGGTTGCCAACACGGGGGGGCAGGCAATCCATGACACAGCAGCCTTTCAAATAGGTGATGTGCGAAGCACAACGGCCTTTGATGCTTCGGAATATAGTGAAACCAGCCTGCATCTTTCTTTGAGACTTGAGCAGTTTATTTCATGGGATCTGGATCATCCGCACCTGTATACTTGTCTGGTCAGCCTGTCAGGGCAAGTGTATCGGACACGCACAGGTATACGTGATAGCAGGTTTGATGCAGAAGAGGGCTTTTTTCTAAACGGGAGGCATCGCAAGATTTTGGGTTCCTGTACACATCAGGACTTTGCCGTGACAGGGGTGGCTTTATCGGATGATGTGCAGCGATATAAAATGAATATTTTAAAAAAATATGGTTTCAACGCCAATCGCACCGCCCACAACCCCCCCGCGCCGGAAATGCTTGATGCGTGCGATGAAGCAGGGCTTCTGGTCATGTGTGAGGCCCGTCTTTTCGGAAGCACACCTGAAGCGCTCAGCCAGCTGCAAAGAATGGTGGTTGCCGGCAGAAACCATCCATCGGTGATCCTCTGGTCGCTGGGCAATGAGGAAATCATACAAGCCACGGTCAGTGCCATGCGACAGGCAAGCCGCGCCAAGCGGTTGATCCGCGATCTTGACCCGACACGTCCTGTGACTTATGCAGCGAACAATGGAGACGAGTTGCAGGGTATCAATGAAGTCGTGGATGTGCGAGGGGTCAACTACCTCAACATCACGCGCGACATTCGAGCGATTGACGCCTACCACGCATCCCGTCCACATCAACCTTTAGTGGGCAGTGAAGAATCATCATGCCTGGGCACGCGCGGCGTTTATGTCCGGGACAAAAAGAATGGATATGTCGAAAACCTGGACAATTGCGGACCGGGCTATTTTCTCGGCGCTGAAGCACTTTGGCAGGAATACATGAAACGCAAGTACTTGGCCGGAGCGTTTGTCTGGACAGGCATTGACTATCGTGGTGAAGCATCAAAACAAGCTTACATAACAAACTTCGGCGTTATTGACCTGGCAGGTTTTCCTAAGGCTACAGCCCATTACTTCAAGGCAATGAACACGCAAGAACCCTACCTGTACCTCTATCCTCATTGGAACCGCAAAGAGCCAGAAGGAACGGATGTTCCGTTGCGCGTTTACACCAATGTCGATCGTGTGTCCTTGTCTCTAAACGGCAAGCCACAGGGTGACATGATCCGGGAATCATATGCTTCACTAACCTTTAATCTGCCCTATTATCCGGGGATCGTTGAAGCCGTCGGCTACAGAAAGGGGGAGGCATGCATCACGACGCAATTGCGTACGGCCTTAAAACCGGCCGTACTGTCCGCGACCTGTGAGCGTGTCGGTGAGACAGCCTTTGTGGTGGTTGAAGTCAAGGACAAGTATGGAACACCCTGTCCAGAGGCATCCAATCGCCTGACCTTCAAAGCCAGAGGCGCTCGCATCCTGGGTGCGTCTAACGGTAATCCATCCGACGAAGACAAAGAGAAAGCATCTGCAGTTTATGCCTATATGCCTTTGAAGGCTTTTCGAATATGGGAGTGGCGCGATGATGCTTTTTATAGCGATCAGAATCTTACCGAGATCATTGGTCAGACCGACAAGGAATGGCATCGAAATCAGGCCCAATCCTTTTTGCCGGTCGAAAATGATACGGTGCAGTCTGGTGTCCAGCGCTTTGTTCCTGCTCCTAAAAAAACTGGTAAGGATGAACCGGTCATGACGGTGGCTTGTTCATTCTGGCTTGAGCAGTCCGATACTGACGCGACTTCGCTACATATCGGCTATCTGGACGGCCAGGCAGTGATTGATCTGAACGGAACGGTAGTCTTCCAGGGAAGCGGCGATGAAGACGGCCTGAACATAGCGGTTTCAGGCTTGTTGAATCACGGTGTCAATGAGTTGTCGATTGAGCTATATGCCTCAATAAACCAAACATACGCGATCGGAAAGGGGATCAAACTGGTCAGGCCAACGGATAGCAGTTTTTCGCGCCGCCTGTTCCACAACCGGTGTCTTTGCATGGTGCAAGCACCAAATGGCGGTGTTCTGCATATCTCTGCCGATGGTCTGCCACCACTCTTGATTGATCTGGAATAAACACCAGCATGGAGGCCAATATGTACCACTTTTATGAAGGATTCAAGACATACGATGATCATGCCCAGCCTTATTCGATTGCGGTTGAGCGGTCGAGTGCTTTGCCGCATACACATGCGGCCGTCGACGAAAGGGGTTTCTCGCTACAATGCCCCGGTAACAAATATCTGTTTCTGACACCGGCGCTGGCTGATTTTACTGCAGAACTGCAATTGATGTTTTCACCCAAGTTCATGGCGTCGGATGTTCCCTATCAGTGGAGCCTGCTTTTTGGTTATGACGAAGATACACGGATCGGCTATGGTCTGGCTTTCCAGTATTTTGCCAATGACAACCAGCTGCGTGTCCAGCTGGAAAGCGTAACGGGTTTCCGGACTGAAATGCTGGCTGCAGTGAGCCTGGCACAGGACGCGCTTGTAGCGCAAACGTTGATTGAAGCTGATGTGGTCTGCTGCGGCAAAACCATCAGCGGACATTACGCCGGGCAGGCTTTTTCCTTGCCCTTTAACGTTCCCATACAACCGAGGGGAAGTCTTGGCTTGAGTCGCAACCATTTTGTTGGTGAAGTCATTTTCCGTTCTGTTTCACTGAAATCGGATGAAGAAACGGCTGTACGGGAACTGGTACCGCCCCGGATTATGGAAATCCCTCCTTATAACGGAGGCCAGCTGCCCTACCGTCTCAGCCTTTCGATCGGCCAGTACGATCAGGGCAAGACCTTCGTCAATTGCCGTTTGGAGGGTGGTCTGAGCGACCGGCCGTTACTGCCGCGCCTTAACGGTCAGTATCTGGCCGCGATGGACAGTTTCAGAAAGCCCTATGTCCGGCTGGTGCAGGGCAGATCAAGCTGTAAAATCTATCTGCACCCGAACACACTGAGTGTACTTGATGTCAATGTCCACTGGGATTTTCTTAAAGACTATTTTGAGTGCACGGATCTGCCGCTCGCTTTAAGCGCGGGGCTTGACACCCCGGTCCAGAATCCGCTGGTTGTTTTTGGATATGACTTTGCCGAATCCAGGAATTTCCTGACGGTCTCAGGAGGGCCTACCGAGTATGTCTTTGACCCGAGCGGATCTCTGATCTATATGGGCGCATCTCTGGAGCAGTTATCAGTTACCATTGCAAGTGGTGACAGCAAAAAAATCATTTCCATGATTCCAACCGACATTCCCCGTTATGATGAAGCTGTGCTGCATGCGGTGAACAACCATTATTTCTTCGACGATGAGCCGCCCGGATTCGATCTGGTCCTGCGTGCACCGGAGCGTTGTGTTTATGAGATAAAGGCCCGTATCGAAGACGCGTTCTACAACAAGCTGCATGGTTTACAGCCAGCTGTCCTTGCCGCAGAAGATGATATGGCTGCCATGGGTGTCTTTACCAGCAAATACCGGGTGCAAAGCACCCCTCTGCCGCTTGGGGTTTATCACATTGTTTTTGAGATGTGGTCCGGCACTGAATTGGTGCATGTCCAGCGGGCGGCTTTTGAAGTTTTCGATGATGACGAAAGCCATTCGCCGCAGAAAGCTTCCGGACTGCCCTATTTGTATTCCAAGTGCAATGAAATGCGTTATCTGAAGCATGATGTGCTGGATTTCCATTCACCACTTAAAAGCTATGACGCGATCCACTATTTTTCACTGGCCGGAACCCTCTACGCGGATGTCGGCACTGAACTGACCATCTGGCGCCTCTTCCGCCTGTACCGGCGGGAATGGCTGGTCGGACTCAGTGGACGTGAAGTGCAATGTCCGCACTGGTCGCACTGGCAGGAGGCGAACCGCAACGCCTTGAATGTTGAATACCACCGACATAAAATAGGTATTTATGATAGCAACAAAACCATCGGCATCAACCGATATGATTTGTTCAAATATGAAACCTATCAGAAAGAAACCCTTAAACTAATGGCATCCTACCTGCAGGAACGCCCCCGCTTCGCGGAACAGTTAGGCGACATCACCCGCGACTTCAACCGTGACAAATTCACCCTTTTCCTGAAAACGTGTGGCGCGGACTGGCTGCACTGGTTCTCGGCATACAACAAAGAAAAGACCAGGGAAAGCTATGATGAACTCAGAGCCTTGAATCCGTCCATCAGATTTTCCGGCTATAGCCCCTATCCGTTGTATGCCATGCCCTACGGCACCCATCACACCATGCTCTGGTTCGGCTATGAACCGGACTTGTCCTATGCCAGACAGTTCAACGGTGTCGCCCAGTTTGAAGATTATCCCTATTCCTGCTCGTACCCGACCCATCGGGGCGCACTGGCAGGCGCGACTCTCCGTCTGTGGTGCCCCAACCTGAACCTGACCCCTGAATTGTATCGGGGATCACGCGGCGGTTGTCCGGACGGTTTGGTCGGTTATGCCAATCCGCCTTTTGGCAAATACTGGATGCCCCCGTATTTCCAGGCTACACAACTCTTTGAGTATGTTTTTGCCACACCGGTCCTGAATGAAGATGGCTTTGATTACTGGCGCTCATATGGGGCGATGTTCACCGATCCTGACCCATATGCCACGTTGCCTGAGTTTCTCAAACGCTGGGATGGCGTCAACAAGCATAAACCTGTCAAGCCTCTCAAAGCCATGATGTTCTTGACGGACTACCCCGATGCGGATGAACGTTTCACGGACGCTTTTGACGATGTCCATGGCTGGTCGATGTTCTACAACATCAGCGAGGCCAACCAGTGTCATCTTTATGCGGCCGTACGCCAATCCGGGCTGAACGTACCTGTCATGACCCGCTTTTCCTGTATCAGCCAGATTAACGCGGAGATGACCGATGTGCTGGTACTGCCCTCACTTTGCGGTCTTGATGAAACAACCCGCCGGGCACTGAGGCGCTTGTACGATGAAGGCATCGCCCTGGTTGGCTGCGGGTCGGTTGAGGGACTGGAAGACTTGTTTGGCGTCAAGCCAGCGAAAAGGTTGGTCCAGTTTAACCGGATCAGGTCATCTGACGGAACGTGTGAAGGCGTGCAGCCTGTTGAGGCTGAAGTAAATTACGAAGCAGAGGGTGCATCTATCCTCTTACTGGCTGAACAAACAACCGATGGCAGCAGTGCACCGCTGCTGATGCGCCATGGACGGACAGCGCTGCTCAACATTGCCGCCCCGCTGGTTGGACCCGATACGTTCATGCAACGCGTGCAGTATGGCCGGGAATCCATCAGCGCGCTTTTCAAGGACAGGTGTGCGGCGGTGCTGCGCGGACTTTCCCGGCCTGCGATCACGGCTGACTGCGGCCTTTCAGCCTTTAGCGACGGGCACTCGGATCTGATCATGCTTTTTGACTATTCACCCATGACCCAGATTGAGGTCAAGACAAAAGTGACAGGGTACCGTGTGAACCTTCACGAAGGCTGTTATACCGATGCCGTATGCGCCAACAGCGCTTTCCCACTGAAACTCGTTCGGGAGAATGGCTTTGTCCGGGAAATCGGTGTAAAATTACGCCCGCAGGAAACATTGCTCATTGAACTGCGCCCCTGATAACGCTGATGACGGATTTGCCGTGATAACCGGCGATCGACAGACCTATCCATACAGACCGATCAATAAAAAGACATAGAAAGAAGGATTCGTTATGCAGCACAAATTAGCTATCATCGGTTTTGGTTACATGGGCCCCATGCATTATGACATCATTTCGAAAAATGTACCGGACATTCAGGTAAAAGGTGTCCATGACATCCGACAGGTCATTCTGGACAAGGCTGCTGCGGCCGGGTTGTACACCTATCAGGATCTGACTGAGCTTCTGAGCGATGATGAGATCGATATCATCACCCTGGCGACGCCTAATGACACACACCGTGATCTGGCAATCACCTGCCTGCGTGCCGGCAAGAATGTGGTCTGCGAAAAACCTGTCTGTATGAGCACAACGGAATTGTCCGATGTCATGAGCGTCGCGGAAGAAACAGGCAAGCTCTTCAGCATCCATCATAACCGGCGCTGGGATCCTGATTACTGCACTGTGAAAAAGGTGCTGCAGGAGGGAACGATCGGCCGTCCGTTGTTTGTGGAAAGCCGTATCAGCGCTGAGACACGCGGCCAGTATGGCTGGCGAGGTTACGCCATCAATGGCGGCGGTGTTCTTCTGGACTGGGGTATTCATCTGCTGGACCAGCTTCTTGACCTGATTGAGGAACCGGTTTTGTCAGTCGCGGCGCATATTTTCTCCCAACACACACCAGACGCCGATGATACGGTCAAAATTTTCATGCGTCATGAAAACAACATCAGTACACTTTGCGAACTGGCCTGGAGCACCTTTATCAAACCGCCCCGTTGGCGTGTCAATGGCGAGCACGGCACCCTGCAACTAGATAGTCCGGTCGATCCGTCGGGCTGGCAGCTGATCCAGGCTGATTTCAGCGACGAGACCAAGCAAGTGGAGAGCATCGTCTATACAAAGCGTGGTCCGGAAACACGAACCTGTGTTTTCCCGTCGACCGCCAGCCGTCCGCTGCCGCTACCTCAAGTTTCCGTCAGCTGGGCTGATTATTATCGAAACATCGTTGACGCGATAGAAGGAAAAGAAGCCCCGCGGGTTACAGCTGCGCAGGCCATGCGCGTGTTGCGCGTGATCGAAGAAGCACGTTGGTCGAACGAACATGGCGGAGCAGCAAGGGCGTGCCATATCTGACCTGAAATGCAAGTCAGCGATCGCTGTGTTCACAAAGATAAATGGCGAAAAGAACGGGAGGAAAACAAAAATGCTGAAAATAGGTGTTGCGGATTACGGCATGTCTGTCTGGTATGGCGGGCTGTATGATTATGAGCAACGGCTGGACGACTTGAAAGCGATTGGCTATGACGGCCTTGAACGGCTGCCGGCTGCCAGTGCGGACAGCGCGATGCAGAAGCTGGTTGCACTGGCTGAACGCCGCATGGATTTTGCCACCTGTGAGACCAATAACATTGAGCTAAACATCAAATGGACGGCCGCTTTGCGCAAAGAATACATCTGGGCTAACAAACCAGCTTATATCAAAGACGACTTTGATGCCTACTGCCGCACGACCCGGCACCTGTGCCAGGCTTGCGCGCGTTATGGCATCAGGGCCTCCGTGCATAACCATCTGGGCTCACTGGTCGAGACACAGGAACAGCTGGAAGAATACCTGGCGCGCTGCCCGGAAGTCGGACTGATTTTTGATACAGGGCATCTGGGGGTCGCGGGTGGTGACCTTCTGCATATCGTGGAAAAATACTACGACAGGATAACAGCTGTTCACCTTAAAGGCTGGTACAGTACAGATTCCTCTGCCAAAGACTGGTGGGCACAGGGCTATTTCTGCGGCCTTGGCCAGGGTAATACGGAAATCGACAATGAAGGCGTTGTCAAAGCCCTGGTAGGGAAGGGCTATGACAAGTGGCTTTTCATTGAACATGACACCCATAAGCAGGACCCCCTGCTCGATCTTGGAGAAAGCAGAAAACTGCTGGCCGGATGGCTGGCAGAATAAAAGGAATAAATCGGAGGATGGCATGTATCAGGCAATGGATGAAGTAAAAGGGCGCCTGCCCGACCTGCTGCAATTTAAAGACGGCCGCAAGGTCAGGACAAAAGAAGACTGGCTGGCGCGCCGCCAGGAGATTTTTGATGAAGCTGTTGAACTGGCCTATGGCGGCATGCCGCCGGACCCGGAGTTTCTCGAGGTAGAGCAGCTGCATATGCCCGGTAGAGTCGGTCTGGCTACCTACCGCATCAAGACAGGCAGGAAGTCACACCCTTTCAGTTTTTGCCTGCAGTTGAGTGTCCAGGATACAACCAGCTGTTCGCCGGTCGTTTTGACCGGTGATGGTTGTTATAAAAAATTCAATGACGCGGTTGTGGCCGAGATTAACCGCCGGGGTATGATCGGTGCGAAATTCAACCGTACAGAGTTTGCCCATGACATGTACAACACTGAACGTAAAGGCGGCCTGTATGACGTCTACCCGGAATGCCATTTTGGTGCGCTGGCTGCTTGGGCCTGGGGCTATCATCGTTGCCTGGACGCTCTGGAACAGATTCATTATGCCGATGCAGACAAAGTGGCCATCACCGGCCATTCCCGCGGAGGGAAAACGGTTTTGCTGGCCGGGGCTACAGACCAGCGTTTCGCTTTTGTCAATCCAAACAACTCAGGAGCCGGCGGAGCTGGCTGCTTCCGCTACCAGATGGTTTATGACCATGTTCGTGAAGGAGAAGACCGGCAAAGCGAAACACTGAGCAGCATTTTAAAGGCTGTTCCCTACTGGTTTGGACCGGACCTGGGCCAGTATATCGGACGGGAAACTGAGCTGCCGTTTGACCAGCATTTTTTCAAAGCTTTCATTGCACCACGTTGCCTCCTGGAAACGGAAGCGTTGGGCGATACCTGGGCTAATCCCAAAGGATCGTATCAGACCTATGCCGCAGCACGTGAGGTCTACGCGCTGCTGGGCTGTGATGATAACATCGGTATCCGTTATCGCCCAGGTGGGCATAACCATACTTTTGAGGATTTTTGCGCGTTGCTGGATTTTATGGAGAACCGGCTACAAAAGAAACCATTGCCCGATATGTTCCGTTTGAACCCATATCCGGATATGCCCCTCATCGGATAAGAAGGCAGCCTGTAACAGGTGCGGCATTCTCTGATTGCCTTCTGCGCTTTTCCGCGCCCTGTCAAACACGGCAGGGCGCGCTTAGCGTACCCGGGACTCTTGACAAGCGGGGAAAACGTGTAGATACTGATTTGACAGATACTGGTCAGCCGGACAGGCCAGCCGGCCACCCGCGAAAACATGATGAACAGGAGTTGTCACATGCCCATTAAAATTCCCGATAATTTGCCGGCCGCCGTTATCCTGGAGCAGGAAAACGTTTTTGTCATGCATGAGAACAGGGCTTACAGTCAGGATATCCGCCCGCTGCGCATTCTGATCCTCAACCTTATGCCCAACAAAATCGTGACCGAAACACAACTGCTGCGGTTGCTGGGCAACTCGCCGCTTCAGGTTGATGTTGACCTGATTTATACAGCTACCTATAACCCCCGCAACACGTCAACCGAGCATCTGACCAAATTCTACGAGACTTTCGAACAGGTCAAGGACCGGCGGTATGACGGCATGATCATAACCGGGGCGCCCGTTGAACTGATGCCGTTTGAAGAAGTCGCTTACTGGGACGAGTTGACAGAGATCATGCATTGGAGCCGTTCCCACGTCTATTCCACCCTGCATATCTGCTGGGGTGCCCAGGCCGGCCTCTATTATCATTATGGCATACCTAAATATGAGCTTACAGCCAAAATGTTCGGTGTTTTTCCGCACAGCAGCAGTTGGACAAGGCCGGTTAAGCTTTTCCGCGGCTTTGATGATGTCTATTATGTCCCCCACTCCCGCAATACAGAGGTGCGCCGCGCCGATCTGGAAAAGGTCAGCCAGCTGCGCATTCTCTCCGAATCA
>JAAYLM010000145.1 GCA_012521915.1 Oscillospiraceae bacterium
GCCGTGCTGCCCGCCGCTTATGCTTTCGCCCGACTACCGGAATTGACAGCACTGCTTCGGGAACAGCAGCAGCAGCGCTCCTGGAAACCGGGCAGTGACCTGGATACGATCGCCGATATCCGCCAGCAGCAGCCAGGTGACGCGCTGAAAAGAGCCCATTGGAAACTGACAGCACGTATGGATGAGCTGATGATTCGCGAATTCGAGAACCCTCTGCAGCAGGAAACAATGATTTTATGTGACATGGCACACCAGGCAGCCAGCCCAATTTCCCAACAGCTATACAGTGATTTTTTCTGTGACAGCGCGGCTTATCTGTCATCGCTGATCCTGCATGAAGGCAGTGCTGTGCGCATGATCGCCTGGACAGGGGAGGGGCGCATTGAAACGGCAGCGACCCACAGCGGACAAGAGTCCGATCTGCTTCTCTTTCTGGCTCGGCTTTCTGCCAGCGGCCACTGGCAGCCAGAGCGGTTGATCGAGGAGGAACTGGCACGGTATCCGAATACCCGTATTTTTTGCTACATCACCAGCCGCCTGCAGGAAGCGACCATTCGTCAGTTGACTCTGAATGCCTTGGATGGCCGCGATATATGGCTTTTTCTCCTTCGGGGCAATGAACCGATTCCAGACGATCAGGACATGTCGTTGCTGCCGCTGCTTCAGGCAGGTGTCAACATCCACACCATTGACTTTGACCCATACAGGGCGGGACGGACTGGCCAGGAGGCTTCCCGACCGGACGGGAAGGGGGTGGCTGGATGAACAGGTCCGGCAGGCCGCTCCGTTTTCTTGCTGTTTTATTTAAAATCTGCTGCGGCTGGGTTTATGCCACTGCGCTGTCCCAGCTTATCCTGCGGCTCAACCGGCTGCCTGTTCTGTCGTTCGAGCAGGCTATGACCATCCTGGTTGCCTTGCTGGTTCTGGCTTTGCTCACCTGGAGCCGTTATCAGCTTCTTGCCCTGACGGTTGGCCTGGTGACCGGCGGTGCCGCCCTCTGGCTGGCGCGCGACAGCCGTTTTGTGCGTATCGATCTGCCAATTATTATTGATGACTGGCAGCAGCGCTTTTCCTGGGCCTATGACTATATGCGCGAAAGTAGTCCCGGCAGCCGTTCCGCCATGCTTTGCCTGGCTTCTGTGATCTGCGTGCTGCTAGCGTTGCTGGCCTATATCACCATTGTCCGTTTCAGCCGCCCCTTCCTGGCTGGCGGCACGCTGCTGGCCACCCTTTTGCTGGCACAGAACATGGATCTCATTGTGCTTTACGGCTGGACTTTACCAGCTGGGCTGGTCGTATTGCTGACCCTGGCCCGCCATCAGAAAAAGACATGGCCGCGTCTGCGGCAGCAGAAGCAGGTTCTGTCGGCCCGGATCATGCTGCAGGCCTTGCCGGCTTCGCTGCTTGTTATCATTGTCGCTTTACTGTTCAACTACCTGGTGCCGACATCCCTTTTCCACACGCGCCATCTGGAAGGCTGGTTTGATGATCTCACCGGTCGCCTTCAGCTGCCGGGACAACAGCTTGCAATACCGGAATTTTCCCTGAGTCACGCGGGCTATTATCCGCTGACTAACCGGCTGGGCGGCCCGGTCAGCTTGTCCGCGGACCCGGTTTTGCAAGTCAGCGGGCAGACAGAAGCCTTTTTGCTAAAAGGATCAGTCAGCCAAATCTATGATGGCCAGCGCTGGATTCAGGACCTTGATCGCACGTACTACCGATTTGACAGCCCACGCTGGCGGGAAGAGCAAGACCAGGCCTTTACCCTGGACCTGCCTGATTTTTCCCGTGCTCCTGATTTGTCCGGACAATTCAGCAGCATGAGTGTCATCCAGTGGTCGCCGGTCGGGATGCCCACACAGACCTTATTCAGCGCCGGGCAGCCTCTTGCGGTAACCCTTGTGCAGGACGAACCCTTTCTGGCCTATTTCCGTCCATCCGGACAGTTGTTCAGCAAACACTGGATCAGAGCGGACCAGTCGGTAGCCATGCAGGTCCGTCTGCCCCGTACGGGGCAGGCTGGTTTTGCAGAAACGGTTACATCACTGGCCGGGGCACACGCTGCAGGTGAAAATAAGATTCCCACTACCGTCACCTTGCGTTATCTACAATTGCCTGCTCTGGCAGAATATGAAGAAGATGGCGCCCTGCGCAACCTGGCCCGCCACCTGATCAGTGACCAGGAAAACCCCTATACCGCTGTACAGGCTATACGCCGTTACCTGATGGATCATTATCGCTACCGCCTGGATGTAACGGTGCCTCCGGATGATGTCGATTTCGTCAGCTGGTTTTTTGCCACCGGTGAAGGCTACTGTGTCTATTTCGCAACAGCCATGACGATGTTATGCCGGCTGGTCGATATACCGGCGCGGTATGTGGAAGGTTATTATGTGCCGACAGCCCAGGAAGATAAACCGGATCGCCTACTGACAGGGCGCCACGCCCATGCCTGGACTGAAGTTTATCTGGCTGGAATCGGCTGGATACCGGTCGATGCGACGCCGGGAACGTTCACCAGGCCGGCAGAACCTGAAGCTGAAGCTTCTTTGACCATCACCCCGCTGCCCACCATGCCCCTTCAGGCCATGCCGACGCCTGTCGTGTCCGTGACACCGGATACACAGGATGAGGATGTTATCGCTCCGCTGACAGCTGACCAGATCGCTCGCCGGACACTACCCTGGCTGCTGCCGGGGCTGGCCATCCTGGCTGCCTGGATCGTCTGGACCGTCCGGCAGCTGCGCGATCCGCTGTTTCTGAGCAGACAGATGCCGGAAGCACGCAGTCGTTTACTGTTTTACTGGGAACAAATACAGGGTTTGCTGCAGGACCTGGGTTGTCGGCGGACCGCCGATCAAACGCCCGCCCAGTACCTGATGATGCAGTGTGAACAGGGAAGACCTTTATGTGACCACGCCGATCTGGCCAGCCAAGCGGCCGGTGTGCTGGACGATCGGCTCTATGGCCCTTTCGAGCCTGTTGAAGAAGATGTTGACCTTCTAGCTGCTTTCACAGGTCTGCTGGTTAGAACAGTCCGTCAGCAGCGTGGTCTTTCCCGTGGACTGCTGAGTACCGCCAGATTGAAGATTCAGCTGGTTCGCCTGACGCTTCCGGGCAGACCTTCGTGGTTTGACCGAGAATAACTTGACACGGTCACCGGCACAGCGGCACTGTGTGACCGGGCAGGTTTGTGATATGATAAGAGGAGATCCGCTGCCGCGGCAGAACTGACTGCTGCAGCGGCGGACATTTCTTGTATCGAGGTGATTACGTGCGCATCATAGACCAGGCGGAAATGCGTCGCCAGCAGCAATACAGTGAACAAGTCAGCAACTGCCTCACGGCCTTTCGCGCGGAGACAGGCTTTTCCAGGCGATTCTGGACCCAGACATTCGGTTGTCAGCTCAATGAGAATGATGGTGAAAAAATAGCCGGCCAGCTCACCGAAATGGGTTATCTGCCGGCTGAAGAGATACGCGAGGCTGATATCATCGTGCTTAACACCTGTAGTGTACGCGAGCATGCCGACGACCGCCTTTTTGGCCACCTTGGCCACATGAAGAAGCTGAAAAAAGATAAGCCTGATTTGTTGATCATCGTATGCGGCTGCATGATGAAACAGCCGGAACATGTCACGCGTATCGAACAACATTACCGTTATGTCGATATTGTCTTTGGCCCGCAGGACATCCACCGGTTGCCGGAATTACTTTACCACCGCTTGACAGAAGAGAAGAAGCAGTACCTCGTCGGTGATGAGGATACGCTGGCAGAAGGGCTGCCGGTGCGCCGGGTTAGACATTATCGCGCCCTTTGTTCGATCATGTTCGGCTGCAACAACTTTTGCACCTACTGCATCGTGCCCTACACACGCGGCAGGGAACGCAGCCGCACACCCCAGAATATCCTGGATGAACTGCGCCAGCTTAAGGAGAGCGGTTACCGTGAAGTCATGTTGCTTGGCCAGAATGTCAATTCCTACGGACGGGACCGCCAGGCGGATCAAGATGGTGATTTTTCCCGCATACAGGACTTTGCCGACCTGCTCGAACATGCCGCTGACATCGGCTTTTACCGTGTCCGCTTTATGACCTCACATCCAAAGGATATCTCCACCAAACTGCTTCAAGTCATCGCCCGACACAGCAATATCGAACGTCACCTGCATCTGCCGCTGCAAAGCGGCAGCAACCGTGTGCTCCGTCTGATGAACCGGCAGTATACCCGCGGGCAATACCTCGTTATTGTCCGGCAAGCCCGCCAGCTGATCCCGGACCTGGCTGTTACAACCGATCTCATCGTAGGTTTCCCCGGCGAAACAGAAGAAGATTTCGCGGACACGCTTGACCTGATGCGCCAGGTTCGTTTCACGAACGCTTTTACCTTTCTTTACTCAAAGCGCAGCGGTACACCGGCGGCTGACATGCCGGATCAGGTTGAAGGCCAGGTCATGCACCGCCGTTTCAATGAACTGGTGGATCTGCAGAATGAACATGCGCTGCAGAGCAATCAGCAGTGGTTGGGCCAGGTGGTGGATGTGCTGGTTGAAGGCGCATCGCGCAAAGAGGAGCAGATCTTCAGCGGCCGTACCTCACAGAATCATCTGGTCAATTTCACCATCGAGCCGGCTAAACTACCGGGACGCTTTCTAAGGGCGGACGGCCTGATCGACGGTGCCGCGTTGGAAGGCAGCATTGCCCGGATTCGGATCAGTGAAAGCAAAACCTTTTCTCTGGGCGGTGCCCTGGAAGGATGGCAGGCATGAGTCTGACAACCAAGAGCATTGACCTCGAAAAACTGACGCCCATGATGCAGCAGTATGTCGAGCAGAAGCAGAAATGGCCGGACTGCATCTTGTTTTTCCGGCTGGGCGATTTCTATGAGCTCTTCTTTGAAGATGCCGTGATTGCGGCCCGTGAGCTGGAACTGACCTTGACCGGTCGCGATTGCGGCCAGGAAGAACGGGCCCCCATGTGTGGCGTTCCTTACCATGCCGTAGACAGCTATATCCACCGCATGATCAGCCGCGGTTACAAAATCGCCATCTGCGACCAGGTTGAAGACCCCGCAACAGCCAAAGGCATCGTCAAACGGGATGTCATAAAGGTCATTACCCCGGGTACCGTCACCGACACAGCCATTCTGGAGGAGAAACGCAACAATTATCTGCTGGCGGTATACAGCCTCAACCGTTTCTATGGTCTGTCGGCCTGTGATCTGACAACCGGTTCATTTGAGGGAACAACGCTGATTACCGGTGCTACCTCGGCCAAACTCCTTGACGAAATCGTGCGGTTTGCGCCTGCCGAAATCCTGATCAACAGCCGCTTCAGCCAAGATCCGCTTTTTGAAACCCTGAAATCCAGATACAACATCGTGTTGACAGAACGTCCTGATGATAATTTTTCACTGGAAAATGTAGCCAGGCGTTTCCCGCCATTTGAAAGCCAGCCGCCGCTCTGGAGCCAGGCGGCCGCGGCTTTGCTCTCATACCTGGAAGAAACCCAGCGCACAACGCCGGATCACCTGAAACCCATTGAACCTTATTCGCTGGACACCTATATGGCACTTGACCCTGTTGCCCGGCGCAATCTGGAAATCACAGCAACGCTGCGGGATCAGGCCCGCAAAGGCAGCCTGCTCTGGGCTGTTGACCGCACGGTCACATCAGTAGGCGGACGGCTGCTGCGCCGCTGGATTGAACAACCGCTTCTGAACTGCTCAGACATCCGTTTGCGACAGGACGCGGTTGCGCTGCTAAAAGAACAGTTTATGCGACGTCAAGAATTGCGGGACTGCCTGCAAGGCCTCTATGATCTGGAAAGGCTGAGCAGCCGGTTGGCCTTAGGCAGTGCCGGAGCGCGCGATCTTGTGTCCCTGCGTCAGACGCTGGAGAAACTTCCGGCTATTCGCAGCCATCTGGAAGGCGTAAGTGACCTCTGGCTGCAGGATCTGGCGCTGCAGATCGACGATTTGACAGATCTTTGCACCCTACGGCAGCAAAGTCTGGCCGAAGACCCGCCTGTAAGACTTAAGGAAGTCAACCTGATCCGTTCTGGATTTGATCAGCGTGTCGATCAGCTCAGGCGTGCCGCAACCGATGGTCGTCAGTGGATTCTGGACCTGGAAAACCGGGAACGGGAGCAAACCGGCATTAAGAGCTTGAAAATCAGCTACAACCGAGTTTTCGGCTTTTACCTTGAAGTGACCCGCGCCAACCTGAAACAGGTACCCCCGCATTACCGGCGCAAGCAGACGCTGGCCAATGGTGAACGTTACATCACTGATGAACTCAAAGAGATGGAAGATACGATCCTGGGAGCTGAGCAAAAACTGCTGACTTTGGAATATGATGTTTTCTGCACCATCCGTGATGCTGCGGCCGCAAAGCTGCGCAGTCTGCAACAGACCGCCCAGGCACTGGCAAACATCGATGTCTTGGACGGCCTGGCTGAGCTGGCAGACCGGGAAAACTACTGCCGGCCAATTGTTGACTTATCTGACCTCCTGCAGATCAGGCAAGGCCGTCATCCTGTTGTAGAGCAGGTGCTGCCATCTGGCAGTTTCGTCCCGAATGACGTTGCCATGAATATGGACGTTGCCCGCCTCATGATCCTTACCGGACCCAACATGGCCGGCAAATCAACCTATATGCGCCAGATCGCCCTTATCGTGCTGCTGGCTCAAGCCGGTAGCTTTGTACCGGCTGAATCGGCCCATATTGGTCTGGTTGACCGCGTTTTCACACGCATCGGTGCCAGTGACGACCTGTCTGGCGGCCAATCCACTTTCATGGTGGAGATGAACGAAGTTTCCCAGATCCTCCATCACGCCACCCCAAGAAGCCTGCTCATCCTTGACGAGATCGGTCGCGGCACAAGCACCTATGATGGTCTGAGCATTGCCTGGTCGGTGATTGAGCATGTCTCGGACAAGGACAACCTGGGATGCCGTACGTTATTTGCCACGCATTACCATGAGCTGACCGGTCTGGCTGAAAAAATGCCCGGTGTGTTCAATGCCCATGTCGCGGTCAGCGAAGCTGATGGATCGATTGTCTTTCTTCACCAGATCCAGCCGGGAGGCTGCGATGACAGCTACGGGATCGAGGTGGCCAGGCTGGCAGGCGTTCCGGACGATGTGGTGCTGCGGGCCAGTGAGATCCTCTTCCAGCTTGAGCAAGAGCTCGGTCCGCGCCAGAAACTGAAAATCAAGCGTAATGTGCGCCCTATGGATGGGCAGATTGATCTTTTCAGCGCCAGTCAGGCTTTGAAAAACACAGATGGCATCCTCGAACAGCTCAGGTCGCTGGACACAACCCAGCTGACACCGCTGGACGCGCTCAATATCCTGCATGAACTGCACCAGAAAGCCGGTCGCGGCAAAAGGAGTGAACCATGACCCGTATTATTCAGCTCGACCCGCAGACAGCCAACAGCATCGCTGCCGGGGAGGTCGTGGAAAGACCGGCTTCAGTGGTCAAGGAGCTGGTGGAAAATGCCCTGGACGCCGGTGCTTCAGTTGTGTCTGTGGAGATTGTCCAGGGTGGTGTCCGCAGTATCCGGATTACCGACAACGGCTGCGGCATGGACGCCCAGGACGCACGTCTGGCCTTCGGCCGGCACACCACCAGCAAGCTGCGCTATATTGAGGATCTGGACCGATTGCTGACCATGGGTTTTCGTGGGGAGGCGCTGGCCAGCATCGCTGCGGTTTCCCGTGTCACCCTGGAAACACGGGAAGCAGAAAGCGCTGCCGGAACCAGACTGGTCATTGAAGCAGGGCAGCTTCTGGAACAGGCCGCCATCGGCTGTGCCGAAGGAACCAGCATACTGGTGGAAAATCTCTTTGCCAATGTACCGGCCCGCTTTAAATTTCTGCGTAAAGACAGCACTGAAGCCGGGCATATCGCTGAGATGGTCGAGCGCA
>JAAYLM010000146.1 GCA_012521915.1 Oscillospiraceae bacterium
GAAAATTGCGTGTTTTCATGCATATTATCATTAAATGACTATGTTACTGCAGAAAATGACAGGTATGCTGAGGTTAGGTCAATTCATGCAAACGATACCAGAGCGAAAGGATCAACCATGGGTCAGGATAACAGCATCAGTAGGGACAACATAAAAGGGCCAAACCCATCTGAGGAAGAATCTAACAGTACACAAGTGGTCAAACAGGAAGATTTGTTTCGTAAGAAGCAAGAGACATCTGGTCAAATCAGGCAGAAATTTCTAATGCGTCTGTTTGATCGCCATCAGTACGGCAAAGTAAAGAAACTAGCCCAGCTCCTTTGCATTCTCGATGACTGTCAAGTGCCGGTTCCCAAACCAGTCGATTTCGGCCTTTGTGCACAACAGCAATCTGTCTATTTGCGAACCGTTTGGATCGATGGGGAAAGCGCTTCTGCTTTCTTAGCCAGGGTGCATGCGATTGACCAATATGTTTTAGGCTACGAGACTGCACTCTGGCTTAAGGTCATGCACTGCTGTGCAGCACCGGTAGTAAACGAAAGCTGGTCTATACTGCTGGCGCAGGAAACGGAAACTCTTTTGCGATTCTGTAGCAGCCAGAAGCAGTGTCCTGATATGATTCTGAAACTGGTTGGCTTTGTCGAAAAAAACAAAGATGGGCTAGTCAGAAAAGAATGTTGCCTGCTGCATGGCGATCTCAGGCCGGACAACCTGCTGATAACATCTGATCAACATATATTGTTTGTTGACTTTACTAAATACTGCTTTGGCGATCCGCTATATGATCTTGCCACTGCCTTTTGTGAGATTAGCCGGATCAGTCAGCCTTTTGCCACGGGCTTGATCGATGCCTATTTCAATAACGATGTAACCACGCGGTCTTTTCGCGATATTGCCCTGTATGGCGCGATCAGGTTCCTGCGGGCGTATGCCCTCTCCTGCGAATCTGATCTTTCTCCCAGTCGTCGTCAGAGTTGTCAAGGGATACAATCCTTTCTGGACACTTACAGCAATCTGCGAACGGTCGTTCCAGTGTGGTACAAGCCTACACCGCGAAGCCTTTGACGGGCGATCACATCTTGATCTGCAATGATCAGAACCAGGTGGATATGAAAACAGGGACGATTCACATCAAAGAATCGAACCCCGTTTTCCAGAATAAGCTTTTGCCGTGGCCTGTTGAAGGAGAAAGGATCCTTCCCGAATGATTGAGGACTTAGTCAATCATTTGCCCATGCGCCGTTTTCATGGTCTGACCCAGCTCAGCCAGTTTTTTGCTGATCGCTTCTTGCTCCAGCGGTCGTCTGACCTTCATGGTTGTTGTTTTGATCAGATCCTGCTGAGAAACGATGAAATACTTGATGGCTTTGTAAGGTGGCATCTCTTTGTTGATCTGACCGACCTGCTCGCTCAGCCATTCGCAGATCGCCTTATTTTGACCGTTCAGATTTTCTGGCAGATCATCCGGATTGATCACGACTTTTGCACAAATATCGATGGTGTTGCGAGATGAGACCTCACCCCACACGATAGATTCCTTAATCCCGGGAATCCGGCTGATCAGGAACTCGATTTCTTCAGGGAATACTTTTTTGCCGTTCGTCAGTACGATCATGGATTTGGCTCTTCCAGTGATATGCAGGCATTGCTTTTTGTCCAGATAGCCTACATCGCCGGTACGGAACCAGCCGTCTCCGGTCAGAACATCAGCTGTTGCCGCTTCATTCTCGAAATAGCCCAGCATCACGCAATCACTTCTCGTCAGGATCTCCCCTTGTGTGCCAGGCTGATCCGAAGTGGTGTCAATGGCGACATCTACAAAAGCCAGTGGATTGCCGACACTGCCATAGACATTGACAAAGTAATTGCAGGCGGAAATAACCGGTGATGTTTCGGTGAGACCGTAGCCATTGAAAAAATCTATGCCGATATCATTGAAGAAAGAGATGATTTTATGATCAATCGGTGCAGCGCCGCTGACGCAAAGATTCAGTCCACCGCCAAATGCGTCCAGAATCTGATGAAATAGTTTGTGGCGGATATCGATCCCTGCCAGGCGCAGGCCATTGGAAACTTTACGCAACAGATTGACAAGCTTTTGTTTGTCTGATTTCTGCAGATTTTTTTCAATCTGCTTGTAGATGTTGTCGAACAGCAAAGGAACACCGATGATTATATTGATTTGCCAGTCTTTCAGATTCTGCACAAAATAGCGAAGGACATCAGTGAAACAGATGCAGCAGCCATAGGAAAGCAACCCATACATGCCAACTGTATTTTCAAAAGTATGGTGCAGTGGCAGTACAGATAGAGCACGCTGATTTTGCTTGATTTCCAGTGTACTGGTCACTGCATGTACATTGCTGGCGATGTTGCGGTGGCAGAGCATAACACCTTTGGACAGTGCTGTTGTTCCAGAGGTGAAAAGCAAAGCGCACAAAGCTTCAGGATCGATTTGCGCATCGATGAAACTGCGATCGCCTGATGCCAACAAGTGCCGCCCTCTTTCCATCAGCGTTTCCCAGGAGATGAAACGGGGATCTTCCTGTTGCAGCGTCTGGCTGATTACATCCGGTTTCATGCAGATAAAATAGCGGATACGACGGTTGGATTCAGCAACCTTCAGGGCGATCTCATGATGAGGAGCATTGTATATGAAAGCTTCCGCCTGGCCTCTGTCACTCAGGCTGATAACTTCCTGCTCTGGCAACTGCCGATCGAGTGGAACGGAAACTCCGGTGCCATTGACAACCGCGTTGTGTGCGACCGCCCATTCATAGCTGTTGGCACCAACAATCACAATGTGTTTGCCTTGTAAACCCAGATCAAGCAGCGCTGTTCCACAGGTGTTGATGTCGTCATTGAAATCTTTGTAGCTGCGAACAGTATCTGCGGAACCAGGTGTCTCGTGATATCGGTAAGCATCGGCATCAGCAAAACGCTCAGCACAATCACGAATGATGTCTCGAATCGTAGAGAATTTCTGACGGTCGTAGTGTTTGGTTCCGGTAACGATCTGCATAAATGTTCCTCCCGGGCTTGTCTCTGTTTTGACTATCGTAAATTTTGATAATCAAAGCATAATTATTGTAGCACGAAAATAATTTCTTGGCAAGAGCAAAGCTGCCTTGATGTGTTTGAGCAACAAAGATAGGCCATCATGATTCCTGATGTGAAAATCTGCCGCAATGATTGATGTCATTATGCACAAATGCAAGCATGTGCAACTAGGCATAATGATGATTTTGGCGATTGACGAAACCTTTTACCGCCTGTAAGATAATAACGTAAACGTTGTCGGTAATCACCCAGACATAAAAAGAGTTTTTCTGCGCTCTGCTTGAAACAACCGGCTGAAAACGTTTACGACCAGTGGTGAACCTCATTAGTGCATCACGGTCCAAGCAAGACAGGAGGAGCATATGGAGCGTAACGTAAAAACAGATGATCGGGCGGGAAGCCGGAAAAAACAATCAGAACAAGTGACACCTGCGGTTCAAGACACAACTGGAAGCAATGGCATGAACGAAAAGATTAATCATCTCGTCCAAAGAGCCTGCCAGGCACTTGATCAGATGATGATGATGTCGCAGGATCAGGTGGATCGGGTCATTCAGGCGATGTCCACCGCCGGTCTTGATGCGTATATGAAGCTGGCCAAGGCTGCTGTTGAAGCAACTGGCCGCGGAATCTATGAAGATAAGATGACCAAGAACATCTTTGCTACTGAATATGTGTATAACAGCATCAAGAATGACAGGACAGTTGGTGTCATCAATGAAAATGACTATGAAGACTATGTTGAGGTGGCTGAGCCTGTCGGCGTAATTGCAGCGGTAACGCCAGTAACCAATCCCACATCGACCACCCTGTTTAAATCACTTATCGCGTTGAAAACACGAAACCCGATCATCTTTGCCTTTCATCCATCGGCTCAGCGCTGCAGTGCGGAAGCGGCTGAAATCATGTATCAAGCCGCTGTTAAAGCTGGCGCGCCTGCCCACAGCATCCAGTGGATCAGTGAGCCTTCACTTCAGGCAACAAACCAGCTTATGAACCATCCGGATGTTGCCCTGATTCTGGCTACAGGCGGCAGTTCGCTTGTTCAAGCTGCTTACAGTGCCGGAAAACCTGCTCTGGGCGTCGGGCCCGGTAATGTGCCCTGCTACATCGAAAAGACCGCAAATATCCGCAGGGCTGCGACGGACTTGATCATGTCAAAGACTTTTGACAACGGCATGATCTGCGCATCTGAACAGGCGGTTATCGTGGATCGCGCTGTCGTGGATGAATTTGAACGGTTCATGAAAGAGAATGGCTGTGTTTTTCTGGATGAAGTTTCTGCACAGAAGCTGCAGCAAGCTGTGATCAAGCCGGGCAAGGCTGCAGTCAAGCCTGAGATCGTAGGCAGGCCGGCGGCAGAAATCGCAGCTATGGCCGGCATAGAGGTGCCGCCTGAAACCAAGATCCTGCTGGTCAAGCCCCAGGGTGTTGGCCCCGATTATCCGTTATCGACAGAAAAACTCAGCCCGATCCTTGCATATTATCAGGTCGAAGACGCCGATGAAGGTATCTGCAGAGCGGAAGAAGTCATTTCATTTGGTGGCCTTGGGCATTCCGCGGTTATCCATACAGAAGACGAGACCGTTGCCGGACGCTTTGCTGACCATTTAAAAGCAAGTCGCCTGATCATCAACTCGCCTTCATCACACGGGGCGATTGGCGACATATACAATACAAACATGCCTTCTCTGACACTGGGATGCGGTTCATACGGTCGCAATGCAACAGGTGCTAATGTGACCGCTGTGAACCTGGTGAATAAAAAAAGGGTTGCCCGGAGGCGGGTGAATATGCAGTGGTTTAAAATTCCTGAGAAAATATATTTTGAATTTGAGTCAACACAATATCTTGAGCAAATGCCCGATATCAGCAGGGCCTTTATCGTTACCGATCCTACCATGGTGCGGTTTGGCTATGTTGACAAAATCCTCTACTATCTGCGCAAGCGTCTTCAGCCGGTTCAAATCAGCCTTTTTTCTGATGTAGAACCTGATCCGGATATCGAAACCATCAGACGAGGTGTTGAGGAAATGAACCGTTTCCAGCCGGACGTGATCATTGCACTGGGTGGTGGATCGGCTATTGACGCAGCAAAAGGTATGTGGCTTTTTTATGAAAATCCAGATCTTGACTTTCATGAACTGACACTGAAATTCATGGATATCCGCAAAAGGATCGTGAAATTTCCTCATCTGGGGCGAAAGACCAAGCTTGTGGCCATACCGACAACCAGCGGTACCGGTTCGGAAGTGACCTCATTTGCCGTTATCACAGATCGCCATACCCAGTCCAAATATCCGTTGGCCGACTATGAGCTGACACCTGATGTAGCCATTATCGACCCTGATTTTGTCATGAGTGTTCCACCGGTGATCACGGCCGATACAGGCATGGATGTATTGACACACGCGATCGAAGCCTATGTTTCTTCTTTTGCATCTGATTATACGGACGCTCTGGCCATGCATGCCATCAAGCTGGTTTTTGAGTGGCTGCCTAAGGCCTATGCCCAGGGTTCTGACCGTAAAGCCCGGGAAAAACTGCATAACGCCAGCACCATCGCCGGCATGGCTTTCAGCAATGCTTTTTTAGGCATTAATCATTCTCTGGCCCATAAGCTCGGAGGTGCTTTCCATATCCCGCACGGCCGCAGCAACGCAATACTGTTGCCTCATGTGATTCGCTATAATGCCAGTAAACCCAGTAAATTTGTTTCTTTTCCCAAGTATGAGTCATTCATAGCCGATGAGCGGTATGCCCAGATCGCTGCCGCGATCGGGTTACCGTCAGCCAGTGTCGCCGAGGGGGTTCAGCAGCTGGTTCAGGCTGTACAGGACTTGATGAGCCAGCTGAACATGCCTCAGCGCCTGCGTGACTGTGCCATTGACGAGACACAGTTTATGGCAGCGGTTCCGGATCTGGCCGAAAGAGCTTTTGCGGATCAGTGCACCGGCACCAATCCGCGCATGCCGTTAATCAATGAACTGGAGCACTTGCTGCGGCAGGCCTGGTGATGTCACCACCCCCTGATACCGCTAATCTGGACGTGTGCTGATTTCATTGTGTACTTATAGGCTTTTTTGTGAACTTTATTAAGTCGCCCAGCCTGTTAAGGCTGGGCGATTGGCATTTTATGACCTGATTTAGCAAAATCTGATCTGTTTCATGCAAAACAAAACACCTTTCGTTGGAAAAAAACGATGATCCGGCTATAATGAGCCTGAGATAGAAGAGGCAACAGGCTCATGCTGTTGCCGGGAGGTGGCAGTCATGCAAATCGGTATTGTTACCAGAAGTTTTCCTGAGATGAGCAATGAAGAAGCTGCTGCGTTTATGGCCGACACGGGCTTTACCGTTACGGAACTGTGTTTGTCACAAATAGACAGCAAATACTGGGTCTATAACGGTATGGCGGATCTCAGTGATCTGCCGGATAAGCGCGTCTGCGCCATAGCTGACACTTATCGTCGCCATGGCATAAACGTTCATGCTCTGGGGGTTTTCACCAACCTGATTGAAGAAGATGATGAAAGGCGCCAGGAACTCCTTCGCTATTTTGAGCGTTACATGCAGTATGCACAGGCAGCAGGCATACCGGTTGTCGCTACAGAATGCGGGTTTGACCCTGCCAGCCGTGGCATCCGCTCCGATGTCTATGAAGAACGGTTCGGCAGGCTGATTGACTCGCTGAGCTGGCTTTGTGAAAAAGCAGAAAAATATGATGTAACCGTGGCCCTTGAACCCTGTGTGCTTGATGTTGTACCCAGTGCCAAGCGAATGGCGGATACGATCAGCCAGGTTGGTTCGAGCCGGCTGAAGGTGCTGCTTGACCCGGCAAACCTTATAGCTAATTCCTCAGAAAAAGATGTGTTTGCCTACCTTGGACCGCACATCGCTTATTTTCATGGCAAAGACCGCAAGGTCAACGATGCCAAAGGCCGGCTGGTCGGTGACGGTGAAATAAATTGGCCCCTCTTTTTCAGCCTGTACCACCAGAAGCACGAGCACATTCCGGTTATCATTGAATACGCAAATGCCGGCAACGCAGCTGAGATTCTGCAGCGTGTGCGCGATTTCGATCGTCAGGCTATCGTCTTATAAGTCAAGGAGGACATGAAGCATGATCAAACTAGGTGTCAATTCTGTGCTTTTCAAAGCGGTTGGTTTTACTGAGGCAGCGCGGGCGATCCGGCTGGCAGGATACGACGGGATGGAAATCTCTGCGATAAAAGGCATGTGCGAGCATCTCGATCTTGATCACTATCAGGATCAGAAAAATGAAATCAAAGCAGTACTGGAAGAAACAGGACTGGAATTATTGGCGACTGAAGTCGCGTCGTTGGATCCGGATCGGCTGGAACTGGCTTTTTCAGTAGCTGCTGATCTGGGCATTCCGGTTGTCAATGTCGGTCCTGGGGGCAAAAAGGATGATGAAGAATCGCTACAGGCAACATTGGATAAACTTGCTGCAATGGCAGAACGGGCTGCCCACTATGGTGTGACTCTTTGTTGTAAAGCGCATGTCGGAGCGGCCATCCATAATACGGCAACCACGCTGCGGGCTATGGAAACGATCAAAAACCCGGCTTTTGGTGTCGACATGGATCCGAGCCATGTCTATAGGGCAGGAGAGAACCCGGAGCTTGCTTTACCACAGGTTTTATCCAGGACCAGGCACATTCATGTGCGTGACTGCCGTGGTCGCGGCCCGTCACCGGGCGAGCCGGCGCTGCAGGCCTGTGGCCGTGGTGATATCGACCTCTTTGCCTACTGCCAGGCGATGGTGGATGGCGGCTATGACGGACCGGTCAACCTGGAAGTGATCGGACCTGAACAGAACCTGACCCTGGCCATGGGGATTGCCGCGGAGAGTTATGGTTAACTGAGTGCCTGCCTGACGTGGCTCCAAGCGCGCTGAAATGAAATGAATATTGGAGGAATACTATGAAAAAACCAAACCTGCTTTTCCTGGGAATCGACAGCCTGCGTTCAGACTTTATGAGCCTTTATGGCTATCCCCGTCTGACCACGCCGCATCTGGACCGCTATCTCGGCGAAGATGCCATCGTTTTTGAAAGCTGCTACAGTCCGAGCATCCCGACCACCCCGGGTTATGCTTCCATGCTGACCGGCATGGATTGTTTCGCGACCAATGTTGTCGCCTTACGTCATAAAGGTGACATTGCACCGGGCGTCAAGACACTGGCCGAGGTTTTGCGGGAAAACGGATACAATACGACCTGTGTCGGTTTTACCGGAAATCCCTCAGCCCGCGGTTTTGACCAGTATCTCAATTACGAAGGCTGGGGCTCCAGCGATGATGGATTTGCCCACAAGGCAGAAAACATCAACGACGTCGCTCTTCCCGAAATGGAGCGGCTGGCTGGTGAGGATAAGCCTTTTTTCCTTTTCCTGCGCCATATGGACCCCCATACCCCATATCTGCCGCCGGAACCTTTCCATAAGATGTTCTATCAGAAAGACGCTTTTGATCAGCAAAATGATTCTTTGCAGGCGCTCTATGATTTTAAGCCCTTCCGTGATTATTTCCTGTCCTGGTTCCCGGCAGGCTGCACAGACAAAGATTTCATTATCGCTCTTTATGAAGCTGCGATCGCCTATCTGGATACCTGCGTGCAGAGCATTTTTGAAAAGCTGGACGCTTTGGGTATCGCTGAAGACACCGTTGTGGTCGTGACCTCCGACCACGGCGAGACCCTTTATGACCATGATTGCCATTTTGATCACCATGGTCTCTATGAATGTACGCTGAATGTGCCGCTGGCATTCAAATACCCTGGAAAAACCAAGAGCAGAAGACTTAAGGATATCTGCCAGCTGAAGGATTTGATGCCTACACTGCTGGATTTGATGGGTATTCAGACGGATATTCCTTTTGACGGGCGCAACCTGTTGAAGTTGGTAAACGGTGAACCTTTCCAGCAGGAAACCGAAATGTACATAACGGAATGCACCTGGATGCGGAAACATGGCTGGCGCACCCCTGAATGGAAGTTGATTGTCGCGTTGGAGCCGGACTTTCATTTCAAACCGGAAGTTGAACTCTACAACCTGCTGCATGACCCGGAAGAAAACAACAACCTCGCAGAGCAGGAGCCTGAGACGGTGGCCTGGCTGCGTAAGCGCATGGAAGACCATATTGCCAGACGTACTGCTGCGACCAATCGTCCCAATCCGATGGACACCAACCTTGATTGGCATGGTCAAGGTTGTGGCCCCTTCAAAACATCTGAGCAAGCTTACAATGCCTTGCACATCGGTGACCCGGAGGCAGCCCGCAAACTTCAGGCTGACAAGGCAAAACAAAAATAGACTACTGCCGATTCAGTTGCAGCAAGACTAGGATGTGCCAGTGCAGAACTGGCAGATACCGGAGGACGTGAACATGAAAGTATGTGTTATTGGCATGGGTGCGATTGGCAACACCCATGCCCGGATCTATCAGTCGATACCAGAGGTTACATTGGTCGGGGTCTGTGATCTGATCGAGGAACGAGCCAGACTGGCCGGAGAAAAATATGGCGTAGCCTGGTATCTGAACGCGGTCAACATGCTTGACGAGTTGAAGCCGGATCTGGTCAGTGTGGCTACAGGCGGTTATGAATACTCCAGCGATCATTATGAACCAACGATGCAGGCGTTGACCGCCGGCGCCCATGTTCTTTGTGAAAAACCGATCTGCAATGATCTGGTCAAAGCGGAAGAAATGGTGCGGACAGCCCGTGAACGTCGCCTTTGCCTGGCGGTCGACCTGAACCACCGCTTTACACCGGCTGCCCGTATGGCCAAGCAATGGCAAGACGAAGGCAGGATTGGCGAGCTGCTTTTTATCAACATGAACCTCTGGATCGGCAAATTTGGTTCATTCGAATCGGAGTTCTACCACCTGAAGGCGCTGAACCCGCACAGCGTGGACATTGTCCGCTACTTCGGCGGCGATGTGGCTGAGGTGCAGTGCTTCGCCATGAAAGCCAGCGGCCGCGATATATATTCGACCCAATCCATGAATCTGCGTATGGCCAACGGCGCTGTGGGGCACATAACCAGTTCCTATGACATTAAGCGCGGTCATCCGATGGAACGTTGTGAAGTTGCCGGCAGTGCGGGTCGCCTGATCGTCGATGACATGTGGCGGGAAGCGACCCTCTACCCGGCGGATAATCTGGTTAAGCAGATCTACACCAATCCGGTTTTTGATGGATTCACATCCTTCTACGATACTTTTGCCGACAGAATCACCAGCTATGTGCGGCAACTTCTGGCCGGGGCTTCGCCTGAAGAAATCGATGGCAGCGGGCAGGCAGGACTGGAGGCCAGCCGGGTGATTCATGCGGCGATCGAATCGATCCGCCGCGGGGGTCAGCCTGTTCTGGTCGAGGAAGTAACACAATAAGCCCGAAGGTCTGGAGTGTGGTATGGAAACGTGGCTGACTGCAGATCAGTTTTTTGATCTGGATTTTCCGCTGATGGTTATAAAAAACAACCAGCACAGCAAAACGGCTCTGCACCGGCACGAGTTCTATGAATTGGTGTATATTGACCATGGTGTTGCGTTGCACAGTCATGAAGGCCAGATCCAGATTTTGACAGCCGGTGACCTTTTTCTTGTCTTGCCTGGTGAAGCGCACAGTTATATCAGCACCCATCAGACCGGTTTATACAATTGCCTTTTCAAAGCAGAAGCCTTTGACGGGATGGAAGCAGATATCGCCGCGCTTGGTGAATTGTCCTGGTTGCTTAAAGGGCGTGAGCGCAGTCAGGCTGACCGTGTTCATGCCTCTATGGCACAACGGCAGCAGATCGTCCTGATCCTGGAGCAGATCGACTGGGAGAAAAGCAACCAGCCTATCGGCTGGCACCTTAAATGTAAACTGCTACTCATGGACTTTTTTGTCTTGTACGCCCGCCTTTTAGGCAACCACCGCCAGAAGACACAGGAGACAGGCGCGAATTTCCGCCAGGTTCTGAAAGCGGTGGCCTATATCGAACAACACTACAAACAAGATATTACCGTGGAGGAGATGGCGCGTGCCGCCGGACTTTCAACTGGTTACCTGTCCAGGCAGTTCCGCTATTTTCTTGGTACGTCTCCCTCGGAATATGCCCGTAGCTTTCGTATGGCTAAGGCAGCAGAATTATTGCGGAACGAACAGCACAGTGTTGCTGCTGTTGCCCGAGACCTGGGGTTTCACGATACAGGCTTGTTTTCTCGCCAGTTTCGCATGGTGACTGGCCTATCACCAACAGGATACCGCAAAATCAAGTAATTCGCAGCATGAACGAGCAGCGAACAGCAGAAACAATAGCCCACAAAGGGTTTGCACGTCGGGAGACCGGCCTGTAAAAAGAATTAGAGGAGGAACGAAAATGGCACTTAAAATTGGTCTGGTCGGCATGGGTGGCATAGGTAATACTCATGCAGAGGTTTACCGACATGATGATTTGGCCGAACTGGTCGCGGTGTGTGACGTCAAGAAAGAAAAGGCTGATGAGGCAGCCGTCAAATACGGGGTGCCTGCCTTTTATTCGCTGCGCGAAATGCTGGCCGCAATGCCGGAAATTGAAATTATCGATGTGACGACATCCGGCTATGAGAATGGCAGCTGGCACTATATCCCTGTGATGGAAGCACTGGACGCCGGCAAGCATGTTCTTGTGGAAAAGCCCATATCCAACGATGTGCGCGAAGCCAGGGAGATGGTGCAGCTGGCTGCGCGCAAACAACGCTATCTTGGATGTAATCTGAATCATTATTTTACCAAACCTGCTGCCCGCGGCAATGAACTGATCACATCTGGCAAAATTGGTGAGCCTGTCTATATTATTCATAAAATGGGCTTCAACGGCGGCGAGAAAGCCTACGTCGGACCCGGATCTGAACGTTGGAAGAGACCTTATTCCCATTTGAAAGCTTTTCTGGCCCACCCATTCTCTGTGCTCCGGTATTTTGGCGGTGATATCACCCATGTTCAAGCCTATCTGAATAAGCCCGGCGTAAGGAAAACAGCTAATGACCTGATGTTTTCCATCAACAGCGTCCATGTGCGTTTTGAAAACGGCAGTACGGGCTATCTGCTTTCCCAGCGTGGCGATGCCATGTTTGGCCTGGGTGGCTGGTGGAGTTTTGAGATGGCCGGCACACGGGGAACTTTTGTCATTGAGAACTGTGTTGAAAAACTATATTACTGGGACGCTGAAAAGAAGCGGGAAAACCTCTCCTCACCCCCGCCTGATGAAGTGCTTGATACCGGTATCAAGGATTTTGGCGCGACTTTCCCTGCCCGCATCCATGCCTTTCTGGAAGATGTCAGTGCAGGCGTGCCTCTGGAGATGCTGCGTGCTTCCGGCCGGGATGCCCTGGCCACACTGGAGTACACCTTTGCGGCGATCCGTTCGTTTGAGGAGGGAGGGTCAATCGTTCGTCCGGAAGCGTTGCCCAACATTCACGGCGACATCACCCGGCCGATCTGAAGCTGTATGAAAAAACAACAACCCAACATTTTGCTTATTGTTGCTGATCAACACCGCTGGGACTGTCTTGGTGTAGCCGGCCGCTATCCTGTAATCACACCACATCTGGATCAGCTGGCCGACGATGGGGCCTGGTTTACGCAGGCATATACACCAATCCCTGTTTGCGGGCCAGTGCGCCAGGCCATGCTGTCCGGACTTGCGCCGGACAGCTATGGCAACCTCTGGAACCTGGACTTCCTCGACTGTCCGGCCTTGCAGCCTTCTGACAATTTTCATCTGGCCGCTCTGGCCCGCGCCGGTTATGACACGACCTTGATTGGCGGCTGGAATGTATCCCGGCAACATACGCCGAGGGATTTTGGCTATACCCGGCACATTGACTTGCAAGCGGAGATGCAGGAGGTTGCGAGCAGATATTCTGAGCCTGCATGGCAGAATGGCTGGTTTGGGGAGCCGAGTCCGATTGCCCTGGCCGACAGCAGAACACATTTGGCTGCCAGCGCAGTCTGCGAACGCATGCGGCAGGCGGCGGAACAAGATCAGCCCTGGCTGATACGTGTTGATTTCAAGGATCCTCATCTGCCCTGCAGACCGAGCGAACCTTTCTCATCTCTTTATCGCCCCGAAGACATGATCCCCTGGGACAGCTATCCCGACCAGCTAAAAGACAAACCATACATCCAGCGCCAGCAGCTGATCAACTGGCAGTTGCTGGATCGGACCTGGCAGGAATGGCGCCAGACCGTAGCGCTCTATTTCGGTATGATCAGCCAGATTGATGACGCCGTTGGACAGATGTTGCGACAATTGGAGGATCTCGGCATGCAAGACGATACACTGGTCATCTACACCAGTGATCATGGTGACTTGTGTGGCGGCCATGGTATGATCGACAAGCATTATGTCTTGTATGATGATGTGATCCGCATCCCCCTGATTGTGCGTGATCCGCTCCATAACCGGGCGCTTGGCCGGATCAATGCGTTTGTCAGCCATCTGGACCTGGGCGCAACCATCGCGGATCGTTGTGCGCTGCCGGGTGTAGCTGACGGACACGGCCGTTCCTGGCTGCCGCTTCTGGATGGCGCAACACAGCCTGATCGGCAGGAGGCCGTCTGCAGTGCCAATGGCCAGCAGTTTGGCTTTTATGCCCAGCGTTGCATCCGGACCAAAGACTGGCTTTATGTCTGGAACTTGACTGATATCGATGAGTTATATGAAGTAGCGACGGATCCTGGCCAGCTGGTTAACCGCATCGCTGATCCGACCGTGAGAGAACCCCTGAAGGCATTGCGGCAGCGCCTATACACCGTATTACGAACAAGACAGGACCCATTTGTGCGCACAGACTGGGTTCGCGACCAGTTGCTGTGTGGCCGAAAGCTTGATGGGTCATCCGGTTTTGAACGGCTTGTCGGGAGCGTATGAATGTACACTGTCAAATCAACAAGCAAGAAGAATAAGGTAGGAGAAAATCTGAAAATGAAGAGATTGATCGTTGTGTTGTTACTCCTCTGTCTGGTTTTACCGCTTCTGTCGGTCACAGGCTGCCAAACGGAGCAAAAAGAAGAACCAGTTGCTTTAAGCTTTGTTCGTATCGGCAATGACGCAGCTGAGGCTGATTACTGGAAAAGAGTCATAGCTGATTTCAACGCGGAAATTCCGGATGTGCTTGTGACTTATGATGATGCTGCCATTGGTGAAGCGATGGAAACCAAGCTGAACGCCATGTTCAGCGCTGGCCTTGGCCCTGATCTGATCGGCCATGGCATTATGTCGGTAGCGGCACGGGTTGAAGCCGGCCATTATAAACCGATAACCCCCTATTTTGACACATGGGATGGCAAAGATGACCTGATGCCCAGTGTTCTGGCCAATGGCGTTTATCAGGGTGAAGTCTACGGCCTTGCTTACTCAACAACACCCTTTATTTTTGCCTGGCGTAAAGACCTGTTCAGTGCCGAAGGTCTTGATCCGGAAAAACCGCCGCAAAATTGGGCGGAACTCGAATCGTACGCCCGGACGCTGACAAAAAAAGACTCGAATGACCAGATAACGCAATCCGGGTTTGCTTTTCCGCGTTCAGCAGGCAACTTCGTTGAATTCGACACCCTGGTCTTTGGCAACGGCGGGCTGTTTTACGACGCAGAAGGAAATCCGACGTTGAACGGGCAGGCACAGCAGGAAACACTCGAATTCTTAAGCGGATTTGTGGCCGATGTCAGCATAGCTTTCAGCAGCACGGATACGAATCCTTTTATTGCCGGAACCGCAGCCATGACGCTGATCAACAATGTCGCTCTGACACCAATGCTGCAAAATCCAGATTATGAGGGTAAAGTGGGCATTGCCCTGGCACCGCACCAGAAAGATCCGGCTATGTTCTGCGGCTGCAACATGCTTTTTATCGGCGGTGATTCCAGCCATCCGGATGAGGCGTTTACCTTTATTGAATTTGCCTTGTCTGCAGATGAAGTTATGGCACGTGCCAAAGAACTGAATATTCCCGTGACACGCCAGTCACTGGTTGCATCATTTACGGCACTTGATCCGATGAACGCCGTACGTGCCGAGTGCGTTGAAAAGGGTATTGGTATGCCCCGGACAACATGGGCTGCCACTTTTCAGAAAATCCGCAATGACCTGGTTCAGCAGGTGCTCTATAATAAAATGCCGGCAGCCGATGCACTGGCCAACGCACAGAGCGAACTGGAAGCGGAGATCGCAGCGCCTTGAGAAAAATGCGTTTTTTTACGAACCATTCCGTGAAACGCCTTAAACGGAGCAGGCTGGACCGTGATGCACAGGCCGGCCTGCTCCTGATCCTGCCGTTCTTTCTTTTTTTTCTTTTGTTTGTGCTCTACCCTCATTTTCAGAATTTCATCACCAGTCTGACCAATGAAAACCTGTCTGCCCGCCAGTTCATTGGCCTGGCGAATTACAAGCGACTTTTGAATGACCGCAGTTTTATGCGCTCTGTTCGCAACACCATAGTCTATGCCGTTTTTTCCATCGGTCCGCTGATGTTTTTGGGTTTTGTCGCGGCTCTGTGTGTTGACGGCAGCAGCAAGGCCAGGGCTGCCGGTCGTGCCGTATTGGTTTTTCCGCATGTCCTATCCATGGTTTCTGTCTCAATGATCTGGCTGTACCTGCTTGATCCCGGTTCAGGGCTATTCAATAAAGTCCTTTCCCTGCTGGGCTTGCCCGGTAGGGCCTGGTTGTTTGATGAGCAGCTGGCTTTACCCAGTCTGATCCTCATGAACATATGGAAAAGCAGTGGTTATGTGATGATGATTGACCTTGCCGCACTGCAAGGCGTACCACTTAGTCTGCATGAGGCCGCTCATGTTGATGGTGCAGGTTATTTTAAGCGGATCTGGCACATAACCCTGCCGGCTATCCGTCCGGTCAGTTATTTTTTGCTGGCTACGTTGTCCATTGAGTGTTTTAAAACTTTTGAACAGGTGCGCATTATGACCAATGGAGGACCAGTGGACGCCACAACGACCCTTACCCACCAGATCTATATGAGGGCGTTTTCCGAGTTCAAGATGGGCTATGCATCAGCCATGTCCGTTGTTTTGATCATGATGGTGCTTGGTGTGACCTTAATTAACCTCAAGTTCGGCGGTCAGCTGGATCGTCAAGATCCAGGGAGGGGAAAATGAACCGCAGGAGATGGAAAAACCTGCCAGGTTGGTTGTTGCTGTCCCTGATGGTTTTTTGGGCCGGTTTTCCTTTTCTTATCATGCTATCGGTCTCTTTTCAGGACATGCAGCAGATCTATGCCCGGGGCTTATCCCTGCTCCCCAAACCTTTTCGTCCGGAGATCTACCGGCTGGCATTGAGCAAAGGCCATTGGTTGCGCTATCTTTGGAACAGTTTTTATGTCGCTGGCATGGCTACCGCTATCAGCCTTTTTATCAACGCGATGACTGGATACGCGTTTGCCCGGATAAATTTTCCGCTGCGCCGTTTTTTCTTTGTCCTGGTCTTGGTTGGTATGATGATTCCGACACAGGTTACACTCGTACCACTCTTTATTCTGATCCGTCATTTCCCTCTGGCCGGTGGCAATAATCTGTTCGGGCAGGGTGGAACCGGCCTGGTCGATACTTATGCAGGCCTGATCCTGCCCTATATCGCCGGATCTTTTGGCGTTTTCATGTGCCGTCAGTTTTATGTGTTATTTCCTGCTGAACTGGATGAAGCGGCCAAAATAGACGGTTGTTCTCGCTTCAGGACTTTTCTGTTGATCTATCTTCCTCTGTCAAAACCGGTGCTGGGCGCTTTGGCTGTCCTGAAATTCACCGGCGCCTGGAATGAATATACCTGGCCGCTGGTCATGACCAATACCGGACTGGACAGGATTACAACCGTTCAGCTGGCGTTAACAGCCTTTCGCAATGAGGGAGAAATTTTCTGGAATCAGCTTATGGCGGCAACACTCGTTTCAACAGCCGTTATTCTCATTGTTTTCTTGTCCATGCAACGCTATTTTGTTAAAGGCCTGCTGGCTGGATCCATCAAAGAGTAGTCGGAGCCGCCTGGACGGGGCCCAGTTCACCAACTTTGCTGCCTAAGCAGGGCGGCGATGTCTTCGGCCATCTGGCTTCTGGGCGTCATCAGGCTGTTCGTGTTGTCTGATGCAGCCAGAATAGCTTCTGCCAAGTCGGCAGAATGGAAACGGCAGCCGTTCAGGCGTTCAGGCAGTCCGGCGATATAATCGCTGTCCAGAGCATCTGAATAAATCCTGCTTTCCAGTGCATAGCCTTTATTGATTTTGAACCCAAGTTCCACACTGCCCCAGTCGAACCGAGCAGCCACGGTAGCGTCAAAAGCGACGGATTCGCCGTATCGCCAGTTCCAGCTGGCAAAATGTTCATGAAGAGCCTGCAGGCGATTTTGATCACGAAATGCCAAATCCTGTAATTTGTCTATCTGCCAGCCAGCGTCTGCACAGAATGCCTCTTGAAATCTGGCATACAGGGACTGTTCCAGACCTTCCACTGTGACACTCGGGTTTATGGCTTTCAGGTTTGTGACACGGGAACGGACCGAAGTGACCCCCTTGGCCTTCAGCTTATCTGCAGAAACCGTCAGATAACGGGCGATTCGTCCATAGTCCGAGTCAACCAGCAAAGTTCCGTGATGCAGGCCGGAATATTTTTTCAATGTAAAAGCGTTTCCGGAGAATTTAAGACCGTTGGCCAGAATATCATTGCGTCCGGATCGTTCAGCGGAAATCCCGTGGTCTGACACAACGGCCAGCAGCAAATTGAAATTGTCGTCGATACTGAACCGTTTGCGTGGAAGGACAATAGAAAAATTGAGATTGCCAAGGTCATGGTAGACGGCTCCGCCTCCTGTGCTGCGTCTAGCCAAACGGCCACCTTCTTCTTCAAGACGTCCGGTGTTGCACTCAGCCCAGGCATTCTGATTGCGTCCGATCACAACAGTATGGTCGTTTTGCCAGAGATAGAGTATGGCGTCATAAGTGCCTTGTTCAAGGGATTCCTGAAGAAAGGTTTCCAGAGCGAGGTTAAACCAGGGGTTATGTTCCGTTGCATGGATCATCAGTGCTTTGGGCATGTTGCACCTCCTTTTTGTTATCATTCAGACCAGTAGGACGTGGGCTTGTCTGGCTGCTTTCTCATATTCATAAGGCAGCGGTTTGTCGCTGACCAGAGCGTACAGATTCTGCAGGCGGGCAAATGTGTATGGCATGCTGCTGTTAAGCTTGCTTGAGTCCATAAGCACTACCACCTGACGGGCTTTACGGATGATCAGTCGTTTCAGTTCGGCTTCGAAATAATCGCCGCAACTGAAACCGTTCTGCAGGGAAAGGGCGCTGGCAGCGATAAACGCCAGATCTATGTTCAGTGTCTTGACATAATCTACCGCGTTGAAACCTGATAACGTCAAGGTTTCTCTGTTCAGCTGGCCTCCAGTAAGGTTGATTTTAATATTGATGTTCTTGACCAGCTCCAGTGCGATGTTGGGGGCTGGTGTCAGTACAAAAAGTCCTTGATCAGGCAAGCGCTGAGCGAAGCACATGCAGGTTGTTCCTGAGTCGATATAAATAGAACGACCAGGACTGAGCAAATTGACCGCTTTTTCCGCGATGGCGATTTTTGCGTCCGTGTTGGCGGCTTGGCGCTGTGTATAGACGGCTTCTTTTATCATGGAAAGCTGAGCCAGCGACTTGGCACCTCCGCGTATCCGCACGATGCGGCCCTGCCGCTCGAGATACTCAAGATCGCGGCGTAAAGTCATGCTTGAAACATCACCATAACGTTGCTCCAGATCCTTGAACCGTATCTCACCTCTGGATTGAATATACTGGTTTATTGATTCCCGACGGTCGCTGGTCATCTCCTGCGCCTTTCAAGTGATAATTAGTGTTAAATATGAATCTGAATCAAATCATACCACAAATCATACCGACTGACAATAAAAGATGAAATGATTAAAAACGCCTGATATCAAGCATTTGCTTATGACAAACATGATCTGGTTCAATGATGCGTTGACAGGAATAACAGATAAATGGGTGTGATCAGTTGTTAAGTTTGTGCTAATAATGAACATAAATATGTTAACAATGAACAGAATACGTGTTATAATCGAACGGAAGTCAAGTACGACTTAATCAGGGCAATCACCAGCTAAAGAACGTCCGCCTGTTGGACGGGGAGGTAACCCATGAAAACTAAAGCAGTCAGGTTATATGGCAAGGAAGACCTGAGACTTGAAGAATTTGATCTGCCGGCATTGCAGGACGGTGAGATCCTGGCCCGTATCGTATCCGACAGTATCTGCATGTCATCCTACAAAGCAGCGATGCAGGGTCCTGACCATAAACGCGTTCCCAATGATGTAGCTGAGCATCCAATCATCATCGGCCACGAGTTTTGCGGTGAGATCATTGAAGTGGGCAGCAAATGGGCTGACCAATTCAAACCCGGGGACCGTTTCTCTATTCAGCCGGCACTTAGCGACCCGTCCAATGTTTATGCCGCGCCCGGTTACAGTTTCCATTATATCGGCGGAGCTGCCACCTATGTCGTGATTCCCGAAATTGTCATGAAACAAGGCTGCCTGTTGCAATACAATGGAGACGCATTTTATTTCGGATCCCTGTCTGAACCCATTTCTTGTATTGTCGGCGGATTCAATGTCAATTTTCATACAAAGCCGGGCAGTTACAAACATATAATGGGGATTGTTGACGGGGGGAACATGGCCCTTCTGGCCGGAGTCGGCCCGATGGGTTTGGGCACGATCGACCTGGCGATACATAATCCACGCCGGCCCGGACTGCTGGTTGTCACAGATATCGATGAAAAGCGTCTGGCCAGGGCTGCTGAGCTCTATTCACCGGAAGAGGCCGCGCGCAATGGTGTGACCCTGCACTATGTCAATACTGCGGAGATGGAGGATGTGTCAGCGCATCTGATGTCGTTGAGCGGCGGCAAAGGATTCGATGATGTTTATGTCTATGCACCGGTGGCGGCGGTTGTCGAACAGGCAAACGACATTCTCGCTTATGATGGTTGCCTCAATTTTTTTGCTGGACCGACTGATCCTCAGTTTTCAGCGAAATTCAACTTTTACAATGTTCATTACAACAATGTTCATGTTTCCGGCAACAGTGGTGGCACGACAGATGACATGAAAGAAGCGCTTGATCTGATGACCAGCGGTATTGTCAACCCATCAGCGATGATCACCCACGTTGGCGGACTGGACTGTGTGGTTGATACAACCTTGCGACTGCCTAAGATCCCAGGCGGCAAAAAGCTGATCTATACCCAGATTAAGATGCCGTTGACCGCCCTGGCGGACTTTGATGAACTGGGTAAGACAAACCCGGTTTTTGCCCGTCTCGCGGAAATGCTCGCACAACATAACGGCCTGTGGCATACAGAAGCTGAGCAATATCTGCTGGCACATGCTGAATCGATTTGATGCCTGTTGAGCCTGGCCATGCCCCCGGCGCGGCCAGGCATAAAGGTTATACCAGAATGAAAGGGGAAAATCATTTGATTAGCTGGATCACGCAAAACAA